>DATDOR010000708.1:0-5969 GCA_035293165.1 Anaerolineales bacterium
CCTACCAACTCCCCCGCCGAAGCCGCCGAAAAAATCCGCGCTACCGCCTGCCCCCGTCGTTCCGGCCCGGCCTGTTGGCTTACTACCGCCATCCCCGCCGTCCACAATGCCGAACTCGCCAACCCCTGCACCATCCGCCCCATCGCAATCCCCACCGGCGTTGGAAATGCGGCCACCAATAGCCCACCTGTCGAAATCCCGATCACACTCCCGATCAAAATCGGCCTCGGCTTCCACCGGTCACTCGCCAATCCAAACGGCAAACAGGCAAACACCCCCGAAAACGAATACGCCGCCAAAATCAATCCCAACAGCCCATCGCTCAAATTCTCCGTCTGGCCGATCTCATCCAGCAACGGCAACACCCCCGTATAAAGCAGGGTGTCCAGGAAAATCGCCAGCCAAACCAGCCAGATTAACCGGGGCAACCGTCCGGCAACATTACGTCGTATGGCTTGATTGAAAAAACCATACATTTTCTATATATACACCATAAAACCGTCAAAAAATTGGATAATCAGTAAAAAAATGACTTGATTCTCGTTGACATTATACATGACAGGTGGTAGACTGCCAAGTGCCCCGGTGTTTTGATAGAGAGCAGTTAACAGAAGAGTAAGTGCCCTCCGTTTGTCGGTAATGAGGCTGCCAACAACCCGGCGCGCATATCCTCTTTTGTGCTACTTGATCGAACACTCGCCCTCCCAATACGGTTTAGGCCGTAGCATAGGGCCTTGTGCGCTGTTTGGCTGTCAGCCTTTCCCACAGGGAGCTAGACTACCCCCCACCAGTATTGAGCGGAAACTCCAAAGTAAAGTGATCGCCTCGGATAGACGATTACTCCACCGAAAGGAAGTGCTATATGCTTACGCTCACCCAATCCAATCAATATTTTCAAAAAGCCTCAAACTATTTACCACTTGGTGTCACCTCCAATTATCGCTATTGGGGCGAGGAAGACACCCGGTACATCGCGCGCGGCAAAGGCGCGCACATTTGGGACATAGACGGCAACCGCTACATTGACCTTCGCCTCGGCTACGGCCCCGCCATTTTGGGCCACGCCGACGACCGCGTCGACGCCGCCGTCATCGAAGCCCTCCAGCGTGGCACCACCTTCGCCATGAGCATCCCTGAAGAAACCGAGGTTGCCAAAAAGATGGTGCACATGTGCCCTGGCGTCGAAATGGTCCGTTTCGCCAATTCCGGCACCGAAGCCACCATGCACGCCCTCCGGCTCGCCCGTGCCTACACCGGACGCGAAAAATTTATCATGTTCGAGGGCCAGTACCACGGCCTGCACGACAGCGTCATGTTCGCATCCAACATCGGCGGGGACGGGTACTGGTCATCCAACCGGCGCAGCCCAGTCGCGTTCCCGATCAGCTCCGGCGTGCCCAAATTCCACCAGCAACTGGTAATCATGCTCCCCTTCAACGACTGCGAACTCCTCGAGCACACGCTTGAACAATCCTGGGGCGAGATCGCCGCTGTGATTGTCGAGCCCGTCCTGGGCAACTGCGGTGGCATCCTGCCCGACCCGGAATTTCTCCCCACCATCCGCCGCCTGTGCGACGAAAACGGTATCGTCATGATCATGGACGAAGTCAAAACCGGATTCCGGCTTGCGAGGGGTGGCGCACAGGAAGTCTTCGGCGTCATCCCCGACCTCGCCACTTATGCCAAAGCGATGGGCAACGGCTATCCCGTCGCGGCCTTCGGCGGCAAACGCGAACTCATGGAACTCGTCGGCGATGGCATCACGCATGGCGGTACATTTTCCGGCAACCGTCTCAGTATGGCTGCCGCCAACGCCGCCCTGGACATTTACCAAAACACCGATGCCCTCGACCGCGTCCGCCATAACGGCGAAAAACTTCAAACTGTTCTTGGCGAAGTCCTCTCCAACTACGACCTGGAATTCGTCTTTTCGGGCCACCCCAGTATGTTCAGCCTCATTTTTGGGAGCGAAGCGCCTCGCGAATACCGTGAATGGAAGACAAGCGACAACTGGTTCTACCGGGAAGTCGCCGCCGGGCTGGTCAAACGCGGCGTCATCACCGACCTTGACTCCCGCGAACCCTGGTTCATGTGTTCCGTCCTCAGCGACGCAGACATCGCTGAAATCGCCAACGTCCTCGAAGACGCCGTCAAAGAAGCCCTCGAAAACGCCTAAAAGGAATATAATCCCGGGAAAAAGGTGTGGAAAACTTCGTTTATGCGGGGTGTACACCCCACGCACACCTTTTTTTCGGAGTCACCTATGGATCTCACCCCCCTCCTCCACGCCCGCTCCGTCGCCATCGTCGGCATCAGCACCCCCGACCGGTTTGGTGGACTCGTCCACACCAACCTCCGCGACTTCGGCTACGAAGGCAAAATCTATGGCATCAACCCCCGCTACTAGACCCTCTACGGTCAACCTGTCTACCCCTCCCTCGCCGCCCTCCCCGAAAAACCTGACCTGGCCCTGCTCGCTATCCCCAACCGTGCCCTGCTCCCCGCCTTTGAAGAAGTCGCCAACCAGGGCATCCGCGCTACTGTCATCTTCGGTAGTGCCTTCAATGAGAGCGGAGACCCGCGCGCTACCGAAAAAGCCATCACCGCACTCGCCCGCGAAAAAGAAATCGCCGTCTGCGGCGCAAACTGCATGGGCTTCCTCTCCTTCGGCAAAAAACTTGTCGTCTCCGGCTACCCCGTAGTTCCCGGAACTCCTTCCGGCCACATCACCTTCATCAGCCACAGTGGCTCCGTCTTCGACTCGGTCTGGCAAAACGACCGGGACATCCACTTCAACTACGTCATCTCTGCGGGCAACGAAACTGCCACCACCGCCGCCGACTACATCCGTTTTTCCCTGCAAGACCCCACCACCCGCGCCATCGGCATCTTCCTCGAAACCATCCGCGCCCCCGCGGGGTTCCGCCTCGCTCTCGAAGAAGCCACCGAACGTGATGTCCCCATCATCGTCCTCAAAGTCGGGAGCAGTGAACGCGGTGCACGCCTCGCCCAATCTCACACCGGCGCGCTTGCAGGCAACGATGCCGTCTACAACGCCCTTTTCGACCGCTACAATGTCCGCCGCGTCCGTTCCCTTGACGAAATGATGGATACCCTCGAACTCTTCGCCACCGGCTGGCGTCCACGCCCCCGTGCCATTTCCGCCGCCCTCGACTCCGGCGGCGAACGTGGCATGTTCGTAGACATGGCCGAAGACATCGGCGTCCCCTTTGCAGAAATCAATGCCGAAACTACCGCCCGCCTTGCCGAAATCCTCGAACCCGGCCTCGAACCCATCAATCCCCTCGACGCCTGGGGGACGGGCAACGAAACCGACCGCATCTACCGCGACTGCCTCCTCGCCCTCGACGCCGACCCCGCCACCGGCCTCAACCTGTTCGTGGTTGATCTGATGCGCTACTCCAACTACCCTCCTACCTATGTAGACATCATCCTTCCCAACCGCCGCAGGTTCAAAAACCCCCTGGCCTTTCTTGTCAATGTCGCCTCCGCCGCCAGCGAAGAACAAATGAAAAAACTCCGCGACGCAGGCATCCCCGTCCTGATGGGCACCGAAACCGCCCTCCGTGCCATTCGGCATTTATTCGATTATTGCGAAGCGAGGGAGCGACTCAGCGAGTCAGCGACTCAGCGACTCAGCGGGTCAGCAAACCAGCAATCCAACAAACCAACCAATCTCCAATCCGCAATCTCCAATCTCCAATCTCTAATCTCCAATAACCAATCCTCCGCACTCGACGAAAACACCTCCAAACAACTCCTCGCCCACTACGGCCTCCCCATCCCCCTCGAACAAATCGCCGAAACGCTGGACGAGACCCTCGCCGCCGCCGAAAAAATTGGCTACCCCATCGCTCTCAAAACCGCGAACGGAACCTTGCACAAAACCGACGCAGGCGGCCTGCATCTCAATATCCATAATTCAGACTTCCTCCGCTCCGCCTACCATGACCTCGCAACCCGTCTCTCCCCCCGCGTTCTCGTACAGAAAATGGTTCCCCCAGGCATCGAACTGATCCTGGGCCTGGTCAATGACCCGCAGTTCGGGCTATTCCTCTCCATCGGCATCGGCGGCATCCTCGTCGAAGTCCTCCGCGACACCCGCCTGATCCTCCTCCCCGCCAGCGCCGATGACATCCGTCGCGTCCTCCGCTCCCTGCGTGGCTCCGCTCTCCTCCGCAGCACCCGCGGCCAACCCGGCGTGGACGAAGATGCCATCGTCAACGCCGCCCTCTCCCTCGCCGCCTTTGCCGCCGACGCAGGCGACCTCATCGCTGAAGTAGACATCAACCCCCTCATCGCCCGCCCGGACGGGGTGGTGGCAGTTGATGCATTGATCATTCCCAAAAAATAGGTGATTGCTCAACCATACTTTGTTACACAGAGAGAATAAGGGATCATTCTTAAATCTCTGTGAAACTCAGTGTCTTCTCTGTGCGCTCCGTGTTCCTTTCTGTCCGTGAGAAAACAATTCGTAAAATTCGTGGCAAAAACATGACCCCCAACCTCCAAACCCTCCAACAATCCCTCCGCGCCTTCGTCACCTCTGAACTCATTCCCCTTGAAGTCGAAGTCGAACTCGCCGACGGTTCCCTCGCACCCGAAAAGCGCGAAGCCTTCAAAGAAAAAGTCCGTGCCCTGGGTGTGTACTCCGGCAGTCTGCCCAAAACGATGGGCGGCACCGAGCTGTCCTGGGAAGCCCAAGTCGTCATCAACGAAGAGATCGGCAAAGTGACGAACGCCCTCGGCTGGCTGGTCTGGGCGCCCGCCATCGTCCTCCGCCACGCGACGCCCGATCAGGTCGAGCGGTTCGTCCGCCCGGCAGCGGTGGGCAGGCTGGACATCTGCTATGCCGTGACAGAGGCCGGAGCCGGATCGGATGCCAGTATCCTATCCTCGACCGCCGTCCGCGACGGGGACGTGTGGGTGATCAACGGCGAAAAATGGCACGTCACTTCCGCCTTCCCGGACGGGGTCGCCGTTGTCCAATGCGCCACTGACCCAAACGTGGGGGATGGTAACACCTTGTTTTTCGTGAAACTCGATTCCCCTGGTGTGATCTTTGCCGAACATCCAAAGTACATGCACCATCTGATTGACCCCCACGCCCGCATCGTTTTCGAAAAAGTGCGTGTGCCCGATGCGAACATCCTCGGCATGGTCGGGAATGGATTGTCCATCAGTAAAGAATGGTTTCTACACGAACGGGTGCTGATCGCTGCACGGTGTGTGGGAGCGGCCTGGCGGTTGATCGAAGAAGCCAGCCAGTTTGCCCAGGAACGTGTCCAGTTCGGCTCACCGATTTCCGAATACCAGTTCATCCAGGGTATGCTGGCCGACGGTCTAACCGAAATGTGGGCCGCCCGCGAATTGACCTACGCCGCCGCGCGTTTTGCCGACGGAGTTTACGCTGCCAAATCCGTTGATAGCGTAAACACTGCCGAAACCGAAGAAGACCTGAAACGCCTGCACGCCAAAGCAGCGATGGTCAAACTCTACGCCTCCGAAATGGTCGGCCGCGTCGCCGACCGCGCCGTACAAATCTTCGGTGGCCGCGGCTACATGCGCCAAAACGTCGCCGAACGTTTCTTCCGCGAAGCCCGCGTGGAACGCATTTGGGAAGGCACGTCGGAAATTCAGCGGATTATTATCGCGAATAGTTTGTATAAACGAGGGGTGGAAAAGCTGATTGACTGAGTTTTACTGGTTCACAGAAAACACAGAGTAGACACTGAGATTCACAGAAAAATTTTAAAAAATCTCTGTGTGGCTCTGTGAAAGCTTTGTGCATCTCTGTGTAAATGGAGGCCCCATTGACAACCGATCTCGAATCCCGCGTCCTCACCCTCATCGAACAACACCAATCCGATCTCGTCGCCACCCTTCAACAGATGGTTCGCTACAAGACGGTCACGCCCACGCTGAACGCCCGCGCGGAGGGGGAAGAT
>DATDOR010000709.1:0-2034 GCA_035293165.1 Anaerolineales bacterium
ATTTTGAGACGAGCGGTTTCAGCCACGCCCTGGCGGACGCCGTTTATTTTCGGATGTCCTTCCCCACCTGCTGGTGTGCCAACCGCGTCCCGGACGAGATCGTGGAGAGGGCCGAACAGGTATACCGCGCCGAACTGGCGCGCACCTGCCCGGAAGCGGCGGACGACCGGGTGTTTTACCCCGCGCTGGTCAAAATGTGCGGGTTTCGAGTGATGGTGGAGTTGGGTTACTGGATGAAACGCGCCGAAGAAAACCCCACCCGCGAATGGGGCATCGCTACCCTGCCCCCGCGCGTGGTGACGCGTCTCGAAACGTTTGTCCACGCGGCAGAGCAGTTTGGGCATTTGGATGGGTTGAGAGGGCTGTGCGAGGAGGCGTTGAAAGTGCTTGAAACCCGGTGGGGGACGTTAGAGCGGTTACCTGTCTATCCCGCTTTTCGAGGATAAAAGAAAAATCTATGGCCGAACTGAACCGTACAATTGAATCGTATCTCCAGCAGGAAGTTGTTTCTGGATTTTCGGGTGCAGTGCTCGTCTGGCATGAGGGCGGAATGCTCATCAACGGTGTTTACGGGTCGCTTAAGGGGCAGGAAGTCTCAAGATCACACCGATTTTGCCTGGCGTCTTTGGGCAAGCAGTTTACAAGCGCCGCTGTGCTGAAATGTGTGCAGCGCGGGCTGTTAACGCTCGATTCTTCCATTGCAGATTTCATCTCGGATGTCCCGCCAGAAAAACATCCGATCACTGTCCTGAACCTGCTTGCGCATACATCTGGCTGGTTGCAAAGTTATGCAGGGGAAACTCACCCGGACCGAGATTCGGCAATTGCAGCGATTCTTGCCCAGCCACTAGCCAGCAAACCTGGCAGCGTTTTCCATTATTCCAACGATAATTACCAACTGGCAGCGGGCCTCATTGAAATCGTTTCGGGAATAACTTACCAGGAATTTGCGATAACCGAGTTGTTTACCACCGCCGGGCTTGAGAACACTGGTCAATTGGATGCAAAAAGCGTTCTTCAACTCGCCCCCGCTTTGGAACCTTTCCCAACGCGTTTCTCCAACCCCTCATGGGGACAGCAAGGGTATTATTCAACCACCCAGGATTTGTACAGGTGGTATACCGCTTTACGAAGTGAGGAAGTCTTGCAAAAGGAATGGGTAGATAAAATGTTTGCCCCAGTCGTGCCTATTCGGGAAGGAGCATCTGCGTTAGGCTGGTTCATCGGCGCAACGGAAACTGGGGTGAAGAGAATTTTCTCCCGTGGGAACGAAGATTTTGGAGCAAACAGCCTCTTTTATGCATACCCGGAGCACGATACCATCATCATCGTCTTAACTCATACCGGAAATAAGGATGAGGAAATCTCCTACTCGCGGGCGATTCACCACTGGATTGAGAAGCGGATCATATGATTTGAGACACCAGTGCTTCGCAGCATCCATCTATAGAAAAACACCTGCATTCATCCATTCTCGTCCGCGTCCTAATCCCCCGGATTTTCTGCCTGTACCCAAAAGGATAACAACCCCCGAAAATGGGCGATGAACTGATCATGTTCGTGCGGCGGGAAGGTCGTGCGGACGGTGTTGGTGAGGATGTGGTCGAATTCGGGGGTTTGGGCGAGCTCCCACATGGCTTCGTCGAGGTGTTTGAGTTGCGTGGCCCGGAATTCGGCGAATTTTTCAGTTTGGAAGTGCTGGTCGGCGAGTCTTTTGTATTCGGTTAGTTTTTCCTCGTAGCTCCGGTCCGAGTCGCCGATTTTGAAGTAGGGGGCGATGTCCATCGTGACTTGCGGGGGGCGTCTGGTGACGGCGCAGAAGACACTCCAGGAGTAGAGGGCTTTGATCGCCCACGGGAAGTAGTAGTGCAGGCTGGTGATGGCGATGTCCGGGCAGGCGTTGGCAAAGTCAATGGGGAAAAGGATATCGTCTTTGAGGATGGCTTCGCAAGAGTTGAAGTCCCACCGGAAGAAGGCGTTGATGGTTTTGGTGATGATGCGGGCTTCGCGGCCTTTTTCGGCGGTGAGGAAGTT
>DATDOR010000710.1:0-8701 GCA_035293165.1 Anaerolineales bacterium
CTTTCGTCGAACGTCCAGTTGGAGGGTTCGATGTCGAGAAAGATGATGCGGACTTCTTTGTATTTCTGGTCGGTGTCGCTCCAGACGTAGTAGTCGCGGTAGGGGTTGTCTTTGCTTTTGCGGGCCTCCTGGAACCAGGGGTGCTGGTCGGAGGTGTGGTTGAGGACGAGGTCGGTGATGACGCGCAAGCCGCGTTTGTGGGCCTCGTCCATGAAGGTTTTGAAGTCTTTGACGGTGCCGTAGGTGGGGTGGATTTTGAAGAAGTCGGCGATGTCGTAGCCGTCGTCTTTGAGAGGGGACTCGTACATGGGCATGATCCACAGGCAGTCTACGCCCAGTTCTTTGAAGTAATCGAGTTTGCTCGTCAGGCCGGGGAAATCGCCGTGGCCGTCGCCGTTGCTGTCGCAGAAGGCGCGGACGTAGACCTGATAGAAGACGGCGTTTTTGTACCAGAGGGGGTCGGGGGTCATGGAAGGCTCCTGGCCAGAAATTTACACAGAGATGCACAGAGAAGACACGGAGATTCACCGGGCTTATTTAGGATTTCTCAGTGGCTCTCTGTGAAATCTCAGTGAATCTCCGTGTAATTATCCCATCTGTAACCACACAAACTGGAACGGCCCCAGTACCAAATCCTGCCCTGGCTGGAGGGGTGTACCGCTAACCAGATCGATGAACGTGCCTGCCAGCCCTTGCAGGCGGAACTCGTTGGCGGGGATGGTTTGGGGCTGTTCGGTGAAGGAAGCGAGGATCAACACCTGCTCACCCGCGTGCTGGCGGAGGTAGGCGAAGATGTGCGGGTTGCCCACGTCCAGGATCGAGGTATCGTTCCCCGCGAGGGCAGGGGTGGTTTTCCGCAAATGAATGAGATGGTCAAACGATTGGTACAGGCGTCCCTGCAAGGTTTGGGGATCGTGCCTTTTTTCGTACACGTCCCAGTCCGCACGGGGGCGGTGAACCCAGCGGCTGTCTTCGGCTTTGGCGGGGTCGTCCCGGTAGGTGTAGTTGTTCAGCGTGCCGATTTCGTCGCCCAGGTAGAGGAGCGGGATGCCGCCAATGCTGAGGATGATGCTGTGGATGAGCAAAATCCGCCCCAACGCCAGGGATACTTCGACTTCGGTCTCTTCGTTGAGGGCTTTTTCCAGGCCCGCGAGGGAGGCGCACGTCCCGGAGATGCGGGCATCGCCGGTTTTGGGGTTGTATTGGAAGGGCAGGCCGCGAGCAAAACTGCCCTCGAAGCGTCCCATGTAAAAATCGTTGAGAAACCGGCGGTGATTATAACCATTGATCCCCAGCCGCGCGGCGTCCTCGTCGGCGAACGTCCAGCCGATATCGTCGTGGACGCGGACGTAGTTGACCCAGGCGCATCCGGGGTCAATTTTGAATCGTTCGCTCATGGAAAGCCGTAGCAGGTCCACTCTACGGGTGGCGAGGGATTCCCAAAGCAGGGCCATGAGCAAGGGGTTGTAAGAAAGCTGGCATTCTTCTGGGGAGATATAGCGGTTTACGTCATCGGGGTGGACGATGGCCTCGGATTTGAAGAGCAGGGCGGGGGACGCAATGCGGGCGACGGCGTTGAACGCTTGGATGAGCATGTGCGCCTCGGGCAGGTTTTCGCAGCTTGTCCCCATTTGTTTCCAGATGAAGGCGACGGCGTCCAGGCGGATGACTTCTACGCCCACGTTGGCAAGGAAGAGCATTTCGCCAGCCATCCGGTTGAACACGTCGGGGTTGGCATAGTTCAAATCCCATTGGTAACGGTGGAACGTTGTCCAGACCCAACCGCTCTCCATTCCCCAATCGGAGAGGGGGGAGAACGCTCCGGGATGTTCATCGGGGAAGATTTCTCGCAAGGTGCGTTCGTATTGGTCGGGCAGGGTGCGGTCGGGGAAAACGCGGTAGATGGCCTGTGCGTCAGGATCGCCTGCCCGCGTAGCCTCCGCCCAAACGTGTTCGTCGGATGTGTGGTTGAAGACGAGATCGAGCACGAGGCTGATGCCCTCCGCGCGCAGCGCACGCGCCAGTTCGGCCAGTTGTTCCATCGTCCCTAGCGGGGGGTGGACTTCCCGGTAACTGCTGACTGCGTAGCCCCCGTCGTTTTCACCGTCCGGGGCACTGAAAAGCGGCATCAGGTGCAGGTAGGTGAGGCCCAATTCTTTGAAGTATGGGATTTTGGTTTTGATCCCGGCCAGGTTGTCTGCAAACAGATCCACATAGCAGACTGCCCCAATCATCTGATGGGATTGGAACCAGTCCGGGGTCTGTTCCCGCGCGGCGTCCAGGGTTTTGAGTCCCGGTGAGCGCGCGAGCCAGAATTCCGCCAGGGTATCGAGCAAGGATTCCAGGTGATAGAAGAAGTCATATTGCCCGTGATAGAGGTGGTAGTAGAGGGCGAACAGCCGGGGGAAATGATCGTGCAGGCGGCGGACAAAATCCCCCCACCCTGGCGGGGGTCGTTTCTTCGACTGGACATGGCGAGTTTCCAGGTGGGGGAGGAGACGCGCGAGCGAGCGCGCTGCCTCCGGCGCGAGATCGCGTGCGAGAGTGGGCGTTTGCGCCGCTGAGATCATAGGGTTCTTCCTCGTTGAATTATCGAAGGATGTGTTTTTCAAAAACTGGCGTCATTATAAACCTTCCCCTGATTTTATTTTGGGACTTTCCTGTGCTAAAATACTTCCATGCCCCTTAACGCTGAACTCCCGCAACTAGCCTACGAATTCGCGCTGCAGATCGAAGGTTCCTTCAAAGATCACGCCCTCGACCAGACGATTGAAAGTGTACGGCTGATCCAACAGCGTTACGAAGCACTGAAGAAACATACCCAGGCCAATATCCCTGAGGTCGTCAAAGAAGAATTTTTTAGCATGTTGGTAGACGAGATCCTGGGCTTCGGACCGCTTGAACAATTCATCAATGATAAAACCGTTTCCGAAATTATGGTCAACCGCGCCGACCAGATTTATGTGGAGCGGAAGGGTAAGCTAACGGTTTCAGAGGTCCGGTTTGTAGACGATGCCCATGTCCAACGCGTCATCAACAAGATCATCAAACCGCTTGGACGCCAGGTCAACGCCGAAGCTCCCCTTGTGGATGCCCGCCTGCCCGATGGCTCTCGCGTCAATGCGATGGTTCCTCCCTGCGCCATTGACGGCCCGAACATCACCATCCGTAAATTTTCCGAAACCCCCTTCCAGATTAGTGATCTGATCGGTTTTGGCAGCATGACCGAAGACATGGCAAAATTTCTCGAAGCGTGTGTTGGCTCCAAACTCAACATTATCGTCTCAGGCGGGACAGGTTCCGGCAAAACCACGCTCCTCAACGTCCTCTCCGGCTTCATCCCCAAAGGCGAACGTATCGTCACCATCGAGGATGCTGCCGAACTCAACCTCCAACAGCCCCACGTCGTCCGCCTCGAAACCAAAAAAACAACGACTGAAGACCCCGAAGAAATCACCATTCGCGACCTCGTTCACAATTCCCTGCGCATGCGCCCCGAGCGAATTGTCGTCGGTGAATGTCGCGGTGGCGAAGCGCTCGACATGCTCCAGGCCATGAACACCGGTCAACCTGGCAGCATGACCACTATCCACGCGAACAACCCGCGTGATACGCTCTCCCGCCTCGCCACACTCGTCCTCATGTCGGGCATGGAACTCCCCCTTGTCGTCGTCCTCAAACAAATCGCCAGCGCCGTCAACCTGATCGTCCAACAAGCGCGCCTGCGCGACGGCAGCCGCAAAATCACCAACATCACCGAAATCCTCGGCCTGCAGGGTGACGTGATCATGACCCAGGATATCTACGTCTTCAACGAAAAAGACTCCACCAGCGAGAAAGTCGAAGGCCAATTCGAAGCCACCGGCCGCACGCCCCAATACATGCAAACCCTCAAACGCTATGGCTACAACCTGCCTCCCTCCATGTTCCTCTCTTCGGGTGGGGGGATGGGTTTGCGGAGGTAAAAAGCATGTTAAAAAAACGCCTCCAACAGCCCTCCCCGCCCCAGCCGTCCCAACCACCCGCACGCCCCGCCTCGCCGCCAGCACCTGCATCCCCGCCCCCTGCCGGGTTGAGCACGTCTCCCACGGCCGCGTCACCGGCCCAAACGATTTCCGTTCCCTCCCTCACCCTCCCGAAAGACCTTCTCTCCATCGTCGTTTGGCTTGCCAAAAAGATCGAACCCGGCATCCCTGAAACCGCTCACTACCATCGGGACTCCCAAACAGAGGGAGCAATCCGTGAAAAATATAAAGCGGCTGTCCAACACGGCCTGGTCAACATCCCGCCAGCCCTCGAACCTCAGTTTGTTGAAGCATTAATCCAGGAAATCACTGGCTTTGGCCCCCTCGAAATCCTCCTCGCCGACGACAGCATCACCGAAATCATGGTCAATGGGCCGACCCAAACCTATGTCGAAAAAGAGGGAAAAGTCTCCGAAATCGGCCTCCAGTTCGCCGATAGTGCCCATATCGAACGTATCATTCAAAAAATTGTCAAACCGTTGGGGCGCGAAATCAACCGCCGCCGCCCCATGACCGACGCGCGCCTCCCGGATGGCTCACGTGTCAACGCAGTGGTGCCTCCCTGTGCCATTGATGGTGCGTCCCTCACCATTCGCAAATTCCGTAAAAAACAGCTTACCATTGAAGACCTGATCCATTTCGGCAGCCTGAGCCAGGAGATGGCAAAACTTCTCGAAGCCTGTGTCGTTTCCAAACTCAATATTATCGTTTCTGGTGGCTCCAGTTCTGGGAAGACCAGTTTGCTCAATGTTCTCTCCACCTTTATTCCCTCTGGCGAACGTATTGTCACCATCGAGGACGCTGCCGAATTGAGCCTCAACCAGCCCCACGTCATCCGCGCCGAATCCAAAAAACCCAACCGCCCCGGCGACACCGAAGTCAGCATCCGCGACCTCGTCAAAAACGCGTTGCGGATGCGTCCTGACCGGATCATCGTTGGTGAAGTGCGCGGCGGCGAAGCCCTTGACATGCTCCAGGCCATGAATACCGGCCACGAGGGCAGCCTGACCTCCATCCACTCCAACACCCCGCGCGATATGGTCTCCCGCCTTGAGACTTTGCTGCTCATGTCCGGCGTCGAACTCCCCCTGGATGTCATCCGCAAACAAATCTCCTCCTCCATTGACCTGATCATCCAACAGTCCCGTCTTCGCGATGGAAGCCGCAAAGTTGTCAACATTACGGAACTAATCTCGATCAGTGGGGAAACCGTCACCACACAGGATATCTTCGCTTTTGAAGAACTAGGGGAAGAAAACGGCAAAATCACCGGGCGATTCGTGCCGGGCGGCTTCCGCCCACGTTTTGACAACCGGCTCAAAATCCACGGCTACGACTTTCCGCCCAGCATGTTTACCCGCCCCGATCAGCAGTACAACACCCAGGACCGTCCACGGCGGCGGTAAGTAAATTCTCCGTCGCTTATTCGCTTTGTCGCTGAGTCGCCAACTCACGCCGCAGTGCGTCTACGCCCGCCTCAGCAATCTCTATGGCAACCCCCACGCGCATCGCCCAACTTTCCGCCTTTGCATCATATTCCTCGCGGATTTTCCCCTGCCGTTCTGTGTCTGCTGCCTGATCTTGATACCGGTCGGGAATTTCCCAATCCAACCCATCCACCAATACCTGACTCACCCGAAACCCGCCCCGGTGCGCCAGCACCACCCATTCAGAATCCTTGCCCAATGCCCGGCCGGGTTGGCTGTTTTGCACGATCCATTCCGCTGTTTCACGGCTGAATCCCTTCGACCCCGCGCTTAAATCCAACTCCTGGCCCAAAATTGCTGAGAACACAAAGCTGGTAATGCGCTCTGTTTCCCGCAACGCGCGCGGGTGCGTATCCCACGCCGCCTCTGTCCGCCCAATCACCAGACACTCATGACGGGGAATTTCTGCGACCACCCTCTGCCATTCCTCAGGTTGCGTCTCCACCCAACGAATTAACCGGTCCATATCGGCATATTGGACAAATTCTCCGGGAAAATCCAACGCGTGCGCCAGTGCCAAATGCCGTCCATGAGACCAATCTGGGCTGATGACCAGTCCGGCACCGAACCACTCCCGCAAACAATTCACCACATCCGGGGACGTGTGCGGGGGGACGACGACGGTCATTTCCTTGTAAACCGCGCGCAATGGGGGGAGAATCCGTTCGAGGCGGGTCATTTCTCCGCGGGGGTGGTAGGTGGCAGCGAGGGTGAGTATTGGTGTCAATTTAATTTTTCTTTATTTCGGTTTCTTCAGGCAATGCTTTTTCTGAACGAAAACGGTGACCAATTTGGGTGAGAAGGCCGCGTGCTGCCTCCCCTCTTTCTTTGATGAAATCCTGTGCGGCCGTTCCCCATTCTTTAATGAATTCTTTTTGGAGGTCACTGGCTTTTTTAACATACCCTAAATTTTTTATTGCTTCTATATTTCCCCATTTTTCCGCAATCCCCAAATCTAGCCGGTTGACTTGTTCTTCTAATAACTTAAGCGTATCCTCCTGGAATCCATCCATTCTTAATAATTCCACAACGGTCAGCCGTTCTTCGCCCTCTAATTTAAGCAAGTTGAGGATGCTGAACAAGATGACCTTTCTTTTTTCTCGGAATTCTTTCGTTTCATCCAAAGATTCCTGGAGAACTTTGAGTGCTTGAATTCTTTTACTGGTTTCTTCATGAGGGTTTTCTGCCAGCTCTATAAGGCTTGTCACAGTTGCTGGGACGGCTCTTAATGAATCCAGACTTGCAATCATCGCATTTCGCTCTTGAAGATTATCATTCGAGTCGAGGAGTAATAGTTGCAATACCTTAATGGCTTGTACTCGTTGCTGGGGTTGATCAGCCAGGGCAACCGCTGCTCGACGGCGTTCTTCCAGGGAAACGTTTTTCAGAGAAGCAATTTCGATTAAGACATCTGGTACATTTCCATAGAGACGTGACAGTTGTGTCGCTAAATCAGGGTTTCCAAGTGCAGCTAATAAAATGAGGGCGGCAGCTTTTTCTTGTTCCTTATTCGACTGCAACGAAGGCAAAAGTTCTCGAATTACCTGCGCTTGCGAAAGAATCAATTCTTTTTGGTATTTTTCTTGTTGTTGTTGAATTTCACGTTGGCGAAGAATTGAAGTGATATAGAGGCCGACGCCAGCGATCAACCCGCCGGAAATCAGCCCAGACAAGGAGGCAATGATGTCAAAAATATCTTTCCCGGGGCGGACAATTTCTGTTTCGATTTGATGAATTTCGGCTTCCAAAGAAGCGATTTGGGTGGTGAGTTGTTGGACTTGAGTTGCGGCGACTTGTGCTTCAGCATTAGGGATAGGACTCGGTGTTTCGACAGGCAGTACAGGGGTTTGAGCATTCACAGTGCCCACCCAAATAAACAGGAAGATGACCCCAAAAGCGAACGCGAAAGAAGGACTTACATAGCGCATCTCTAAATCTCCTATACTCAGTAGATCGAAATGACGTAGTTTAGCCCCTTGTAGGCGACGGGCACAAGGCCCTAAACTACCAGATGATTTCGATTGATCCTGTATATTTTACTCCACAGAGAAATCCTCCCTTTTGGTCCCTTCAATGTTTAGAATAAAATCTTCGCCAAATAACTTGGCCGGGGTTTGGAAACCCGGCTTTGCTTGCCCGGCCAGCACTTTCTCGACAGCGGCGAGGGCGGTGAGCGCGGTGGCCTGATAGGCTTCGGGGGTTTCCAGACGGGCACAGGCGAGGTTGCCCTTTTCATCTTGCACTTCGCCACTGACCAGCACTTTCCCGTTTTCATTTTGTGCTTGGGTCGGGCCTTTGAAGCTGGCGCGGACAAAGCCTTTTAGGGCATTGGACACAAGTTTGCTTTGCAAGATCGGCCCGATGACCCACACCAGCCGGAGCAGCAACCCCAACCGGTGGAAGTTCGCGTTGTACACGCCGATGTTCGGAATCCCTGTACTGTACCATGCGGTGGAAACATCCCCCCACGGGATCGCTGTTGCCGGACGCGTCCCGCGCCCGAAGTCGAATGTGCGGATTTTGTGTCCCAACGGGACGGGCTTGATCTTCCCCTGATGGCGGACTGCGCCCCAGCCGTTTAACCGCTCCAGCCCGGTCAACGCCGTCCCGCGCGAGACTGCTCCCCCGACGGAGAGGATTCCCAGCGCGAGGTGGGTGGCGGAGGGCAGGCGGTTTTTTAAGTGCAGTGCCAGACAATCGGTGGGGACAACATCGAACCCTACGCCGGGGAGGAGCATCACGCCCGCTTGTCTGGCGAGGGCGTCCAATCCGGCCAGGGTTTCAAACACGGTGATTTCCCCGGTGATGTCCAGGTAATGCGTCCCTGTCCGAAGGCAGGCTTCAACCATGGGTTTGGATGTTTGCGAGAATGGCCCGGCGCAGTGCAGGACAAGGGGATAATCGCGCAAAATTTCCGTAATTCGGTTGGGATGATCCAGCGAAAAGGGGCGGTAATCCAGCCCAAGGGCGAGGGCTTGCAAGCGGAGTTTTTCTTCATCCCGCCCGGCGAGGGTGGGACGCAAACCCCGTCGCACGGCGATTTCGGCAATCAGGGAGCCGGTATATCCGTAGGAACCGTAGAGAAGGAAAGAGTCAGGCATCGAAAAACTCCTTATTTCATTCCAGTTGTCCATAAACAAGCGCGGTATCATACTCCAACGTCACTGTGCCATTTTCCTGGTACGGGTC
>DATDOR010000711.1:0-2781 GCA_035293165.1 Anaerolineales bacterium
GGGAGGGTAGTGAGCATTCCTGCCTCTGCCACGGCCCCTAACCCGCCTGGGTCCTGTGCCCAAAATACGTCGGCGGGGGTATTGTCCCCTTCTTCGAGCAGGGTTGCGGCGATTTCTGCAGTATTGCCGTAACGAACTTCAACTTCGATTCCGCTGGCATCGCTGAACTGTTGAATAATCGGCCCAACCAGGCTTTCACTGCGCCCCGAATAAAGAACCAGGCTACCTGGGGAAACGTCAGGTTGTTCAGCCTCGGTGGATGCTCCGCCCTCCGATGGAATAGCCGTAGGCTGTACCACGGCAGGTGTGCAGGCAGTTAGCCACAAAATGATAGCCAGAAGACCTATGAAGGATCGTGATATTTTTCGCATGTGCAAGTAGACTCCTTTGATTTATAATATATTTGTCTTAAAAATCGCAAAATATTGTCTATTACGACTGTGTGCGTTATTATATGCGGGTAGATATTTTAAACAATCGCCTTGCTTTAAGATTGATTTTCACCCTGGTTGAAACATTGGAATAGGAGCTATGCGCATCAGTCCGGCTATGCAGCGGTATGCTGCAGAAATTTACCGCCTGCAACAAGATCATCCCTTCGCCACATTATCAACGCTGGCGGAGCATGTGGACGCCTCCCTCCAGGCCGTTTCGCGGATGTTGACCCGGCTGGAAGAAGGCGGTCTGCTCGAGCGTGAACCCTACCGGGGAGTCCGGTTGACTCCCGCTGGAGAACAGGCCGCGCTACCTGAACTTCGCCGCCACCGTCTGCTGGAAGTTTTTCTCGTCAAAGTGATGAATTTTGGCTGGGATGAAGCCCATGATCTCACCGACGGATTTTCCCTGGGCATTGATCAAAAACTCGAAGATCGAATTGACGAACTGACCGGACATCCCACTCATTGCCCACACGGCGAACCTATCCCCAGCCGGGAAGGCGTTATGCACCCTGTCAATGATCGCAGCCTGACCACCCTCCAACCCGGCGAGATCGGTCATATCAGTCGCGTCCGTACCCACGACAGCCCCAAGTTACGCTACCTGGCCGGGCAAGGGCTGGTTCCGGGCGTGGGATTTCGTGTCGTGTCCCATGCCCCGTTCAACGGCCCCATTCGCATCCTGGTTGGCAAAGATGAACACATCCTGGGGCACGAACTCGCGCTAATCATCTGGGTAGAGACGATGGACGGAGAAATTGACCCTAACCTGTGTAACCGGGCTGGCTGCCCACTCCCTAAAATGGCCGATATCTATGGGCGGATTCCTCCCAAGAGATAATGCTTCCAGATTAGAATAAAGGAATGCGTTCCATATTCTTTTCAGTGTGGTTATTGTTACCGGCTGGTCTTATGGTGGCATGTAATGCGACCTCAGCCCCTTCTCAATCCATTCCTGTTGACACTCAAACTCCCATTTCCGCGATCATTTCCTCATCACCTTCTCCTTCTCCTACGCCCTTCTCCTCCGCATCCCCCTCACCTTTTTCCCTTTTCCCCTCTTCTCCCACGCTTACCCCCTCTCCTATCCCCCTCATTCTTTGTTCACCGCTCAAAGGCTATACATTCGACGAACTTCCCGGCATCGAATCCCAGCCCTTTGTACCCAATCACCCTGGCAAAGACGACGGTCATCAAGGGGTAGATTTTGCCCATTGGCAGTATAAGGATAAAGCTACGTTAGAAGGGACGGAAATACAATCGGTTTTACCGGGTATCGTTGTCGCTTCCACCCCGGACAAATATCCATACGGCAACATGATCATCGTCGAAACGCCCTATTCTCAATTGCCGGAAAGCCTGATCGCCACCTTCCTCCTCCAACCTGACCAATCCCTTTACCTCCTCTATGCCCACATGAGAGCACCATCACCGTTCGCGCTTGGAGCTCAAGTAGATTGTGGTGAAGTGATTGGTATTGTCGGGAACACTGGCGCATCGGGTAACCCGCATCTGCACTTTGAGACACGCACAGGGGTTTCAGGAGTCACTTTCGAGAGTATGGAATATTACAAAACCACTTCCACACCTGAAGAACGAGCGAACTATGAACGCTGGCGTTTTTCGGGAAATTTTATTTTGTTTGATCCGTGGATATTTTTGGGTTTTGGGAGCTAATCAGAGGGAGACGGGGGATTCTCTTTTTTCTTTCGTTTCCCCTTTCTCTCATTAAATCCGGGATGTTGCACAACTTTGACGAGAAACTTCAATGCGCCAAATGCAATGATGTCATTGTCTTTCACCTTAACAGGATCATCAGCCGTGGCTTTTGTTGCATTGCAGAAAGTCCCATTTGTACTCCCCATATCATGGAGCATCAAGGATTCTTTGGTTGGACGTAAACTTGCATGAACCCGCGACACGCCTAACTCCAGACCACTATGTGAACTTAAATCAAGGTCTACTTGAGGACCACCTAGCCGGCGTCCAATGGTTATCTCATCCCAAATCGCCAACGCCAGGGGGTCTTGGCGGGTGACAAGATTGATCAAAACAACCCGCCAGGTTCTCTCTTTTACGTCTTCGGATTCCTCCCTTACTGGAATCTTTGTAAACTCTAGCTGATCGAAGTATTGTATTAATCGATCGGCATCAATTTCCCGAGTATCAATACTGGCCGCAATTGTAGAGGGGAGGTCCTTCGATGTATTTCTCATATACATAATCTTATCTCAAATTTTTCAGTTTGTCACTTAATTTATTTGTCTTTTGTAGTCAAAAGTATTGACAGATCATATCAAAAGTGATTAGCCTGGAAAGATGAATCTCCGAAAAAAAGGTGTGC
>DATDOR010000712.1:0-3938 GCA_035293165.1 Anaerolineales bacterium
AGCGGAGAGCCAAATCCCGAGCAGGGCAGCCCAATTCCTCATTCCCGTAGCCAACACCACGACAGCAACCACGATGGAAGCAATCGTCGGTTTCCAGATGGCACGCCCAAGCGTTTTGACGGTTGAGTGACGCCATGCGGCAAGTGGGGCGATGCCCATCAGAAGCAGCAGCCCCAGCCAGAGCGGGCCGGTAGCGCGTTCGTAAAATGGCGGGCCGACGGTCACTTTTTGCCCTGTAACGAGTTCAGAAATCAATGGGAAGATTACTCCCCAGAAACACACAACCAGGATGCCCATGAAGAGCAGGTTGTTGACCAGAAACAGGGATTCGCGGGAAAGCATCGAAGTCAATTGGTTTTCGGATTTGAGCATGTCCCAGCGATAATAGAGCAAAGCGAGGGAAGCAACCAACGTGATGCCGATAAAACCGAAGAACAGTGGGCCAATCGCGCTTTGGGCAAAAGCGTGGACGGAGGACAGCACCCCTGACCGGGTCAGGAACGTGCCGAAGATCATCAGATCGTAAGTCAGGATGATCAACACCATGTTCCAGCGTTTAAGCATCCCGCGTTTTTCCTGGATCATGACCGAGTGCAGGAAGGCGGTACCGGTCAGCCAGGGCATGAATGCTGCGATTTCGACCGGGTCCCATCCCCAATAGCCGCCCCAACCGAGCACGTCATAGGCCCAACGTCCACCGAGGATTAACCCAAGCGAGAGGAACAACCAGGCAGCCAACGTCCATTTGCGGGTGATGCGGATCCAACGGTCGTCATTCCGGCCAGTGATAAGTGCAGCTATTGCGAATGCATAAGGGATGACGAACGAGACAAAGCCCAAATAGAGCATCGGGGGGTGGATGACCATACCGGGGTGGCGCAAGAGGGGATTCAAACCACGCCCATCACGGGGGGTAAACGGGACCCCATTGGCAGGTTGGAACATGGCCGTAACCAGGTCTGTTTTTCCGGGAACCTGCCACAGCCGGACGAAGGGATTTTCCACAAAAATAACCAGGGACAGGAAAAATACCAGCGTCACAAGGGCAACAATGATCACCCAGGGAAGCAATTCCCGGTCGCGCTCCCATTTGCGGAGTGTGGCTGCGGACGCAAACGCCGACATCAGCCATGACCAAAAAACCAAAGAGCCAGCCTGCCCGCCCCATAAGGCCGTTACTTTTAAGTAAAAAGGCATACTATTGCTGGTGACAGAGGAAACGTATTCGACTTCATAAGCCCCGCTGACCAGAAGAAAGATGATGCTTAGAGCGACCAGCGTGATCAGCGGGAAAGTTAAAAGCATCGCATCACGTGCGCTGTCTACCCACGCCGGGATGTTTCGTCGCAAGCCATAGATGGACGCGCCGATACCGTACAAACATACGATGAGAGAGATAATGAGTGTGCCGTAACCTAGATTTGCAATCATGATTAATCCTGGGCCAATATTCAATATCTGGTATTGGGTATTGGATATTATCCTTCCCCTTCCGGTTGGTATTCTTCATAACGGGTGGGGCATTTCAGCAAGAGTTCTTCTGCGTAAAATACACCGTCTTCACCCATTTTTCCGGTCATAATGGCCTGGGCTTCATTGCGCAGGAGATCGGGCTTGACTCCCACGTAAACGACTTCCATGCGCGTCCGGGTGGGATCAGATACGGCTTCATGCAGAACGGCTGCCAGCCCTCCATTTTTCTCGACTTCATCCAGATCGCCGGGAACGTTGACGACGGTAAATTTCAAGGTCAGGGTTTCGGGATGATATTCGATGGTCTCCCCATCCACTGCCCCAGAGACGCGGATGCTCTGCCCGACAATCGCGTCCCCCTTTGTATTAATTTCATCAATCGTGTAAAAATACTGAACGGTAGCCGCTGTTGCAGAAATAATGAGATAAATCACAGCTGCCAAAATTAACACGCCCCCAACAACAAATTTCATCCGTCCACCAGAGCCAGCCTGTGTATCCATTGTGGTTTCCATTTATTTGTTCTCCTTGTAATTTACTGATTCAAACAATTTCGTAACCGTTCAGTTCCCCCACCTGCAGGGGGTAAGAACCCGAAAAAATGGTGTCCGCAGGGGGTGTACACCCCCTGCGGACACCATTTTTTCGGATAATCCCCTCACCAAGTGAACGGTTACACAATTTCTTCATAAAGAATAAACCGAATTATACCTTTCGGGTTTCGCTTATCCTTTGTTTGAGCTGATTAAGATTCGCTGAGAAATAGCTTTTTAACCAATCAGTTCCAGCGATGTTAACCGCCACCCTCGATTTCCGTGACTGTCATGTGTCCCATCAAACCAGGGACAGGTGTCACGCATATATTTTTAATTTTGTTTATGTGGAAATCCGAATAAGGTCTGGTTACTAATTGACAGGTCGTATTATGATAGGGGAAAGTTATGCGTTCTCAGTGAACGCTCACTTTTTCAAGATATAAATAACTTTGCGTGACAAATGTCCCCAAGAAGGTGTTACACTTGACACTCATACGAAGTTAATCTAAAAATATAATGACTCCAATTTTTTTCTATGCAGTTAATTCTTTGGTTCCCGGAGAAAGCCCAATGCCCCGAAAAAATTTCATCGTTGCAGGTTTAATCCTGCTCACCGCAGCCGTGTTCATCGCCGGATGTTCGGCGGGCGCGCAAGGGGTCCAAGGGCCGGTTGGCCCGGCCGGCCCTGCTGGCCCGCAAGGCCCCGCTGGCCCTCCCGGAGAGGATGCCAGTGTTCGCTTGGATTACGTGGGGGCAGAAAAATGCGCCGAATGTCATGAAGGCGCGTATGCCAAATACACCCTGACCGGACACGCTTCCGATCTCACCAAAATTGTCAATGGTCAGGCTCCTGATTATCCCTATGACAATTTTACCGGAGGGGTAAAGGATCCGCCCGATGGTTACGCCTGGGAGGACATTTCCTACGTGGTTGGGGGCTTTGGTTGGCAAGCCCTGTTTATTGACTCAAATGGCTTCTTGATTACCAACCCACCGGGAGAAGCAGGCGTCACCGATTACGAGAATCAGTATCATTTTGCGAACGACGCATTGGATGAAAACGCCGGTTGGGCCAGCTACCACGCGGGGGAAGAAAATATCGTCATGGATTGCGGACAATGCCATACCACCGGGTATCGTACCGAAGGCCACCAGGACGATCTTGAAGGTATCATCGGTACCTGGTCGTTTGAGGGCGTACAGTGCGAAGCCTGCCACGGCGCGGGCAGCCTTCATGCCTCCGACCCTTACGGCTTTCGCATGGTCTTGGACCGCTCCAACCAACTATGCGGCGAGTGCCATACCCGCGACAGCGCAACACACATCGAGGCCGTAGACGGTTTTGCCCAACACAACCAGCAGTTCGACGAACTCTACAACTCCAGACACTTCGCCCTCCAGTGCATCGCCTGCCACGATCCTCACGCCAGCAGCCTCTACGAAGATGCAAACGTCAACCCCACAGTGGGCATTCGCCAGACCTGCGACACCTGCCACTGGCAAAACATCTATCAGAACAACGACAGACACTTCCGCCTGGAATGTGTAGCCTGCCACATGCCCGCTGCCGGTCAATCCGCCCTGGCGAACCCGGACATCTTCAGCGGAGACATCAACTCACACATCTTCTCCATCAATCCTGATCCCGATGCCCCTCAATTCAACGAAGATGGCACACAATCGATGCCCTACCTCACCCTCAACTATGCCTGCAATCACTGTCATGGCAATTTTGCAACGGCCAAAGACATGCAAGAACTTGCAGATATGGCAAAAGGCTATCACACTCCCCCAGAACCCACGCCGACCCCGTTGCCAGAGCCCACTCCTGAAGAAACTGAAGCGCCTTAATGATTCAGGATGATGCGATGACTCAAATTAATCCCAAGAAGATGGCACGCCTTGCGAGTATTCTCCTGATCACGATCC
>DATDOR010000713.1:0-7058 GCA_035293165.1 Anaerolineales bacterium
TACTACGACGAAACCGCCGACAGCGCGCTCATCACCCGCCACGAACGGGAAATCTTCCCCCTGCTTCATCGCCGCCATCTGTTCGCAGATGTGAAAAACTTCTTGCTCTACGATTTTTACTCTGATAACGGGGATGTGATCGAAGACGTGTTCGCGTACTCCAACAAGGAAGAGGGAGAAGGCTCACTCGTCCTCTTCCATAACAAATGGGGCGAGGCACGAGGCTGGGTCAAAATGTCCGCGGCTTATGCAGTCAAAACGGGTGATGGGGAAGACAAAACGCTTGAACAACGCCACCTTGCGGAGGGTTTGGGGCTGACGTATTCAGCCGAATACTACACCATCTTCCGCGAACACATCACCGGGCGCGAATACATCCGCAACAGCAAAGAAATCCACGAAAAAGGGATGCGGTTCGAGATGGGCGCGTTTGAATACCGGGTGTATCTCGACTTCCACGAAGTCCACGACACCACCGGCGAATACGCTGCCCTGGCCGATTACCTGCATGGCCGCGGCGTCCCCAGCATCGAAGAAGCCCGCAAAGAGATTTTCCTGCGCTCGATCCTGGAACCGTTCCGGGTGTTGGTGAGTGCGGAGACGGTGAGGGATTTGATGAGGAGAAAAGGAGAAAAGGAGAAGAGGGGAGAAGTTGATGAAGCAATCTCCAATCTCCAATCTCCAATCTCCAATCTCCTCTCCGCCGCAAAAGAAATTTCTGGTGGCGAGGGCGACGTGGAGGCGGCCGCTGCCGAAATCGTGGCAAAACTGGACGCGGTGCTCAAACTCCCTGCATTGACCGAACGCTTCCCGAAGGCAAGATCGAAGAAATACATGGCGGCGGACACGATATTGAAGGAAACGCTTGGCGAAGATGAAATCGCCTGGGCGATGATCCTGGCGTGGACGGTTACGCACGCGTTGGGGAAGGTTGTTGAGAAAGAAAAGGAGAATGGGAGAAAAGGGGAAAAGGAGAATGGCAGAAAGTTTGCCGCGTTGAGCCGGAGTTGGATTGATGAATGGCTACTGGGGAAGATTTTGTCCACTACTATTCAAAACCTGGGCGCCGATCAACCTGCCTCCTGGCGCGCGGTGCCGTTGTTCAAACTCCTCGTCGCCAGATACGGGCAATGGTTTGCCCTCGATGCAAAAAAGCCCGAACGCGCGTTCGCCACTTTACAGGCCTGGCTGAAGGACCCCGAAGCGCAGCAATACCTGGGCGTGAACCGGTTCAATGGCGTCCTTTGGTACAACAAGGGGACCTTTACAAAACTGCTCAACTGGATGTTTACACTGACAGTCGTCGAAATTACCAACACACTCAAACCAGAAAAAATCCCGAACGCGATTTTGAATGTCTATAAAATTGTCGAAGAATTGCAAGAAGCCGATGAGGTTTCCGGGTACCAGGTCGAGGCGTTGTTGGAGGCAGTGAAGCGGTAAGTAGTCCCAGTTTCCAGTTTTTCGGGAAACTTTCTCTCTTCGCCTGAGCAGTTACGACAAAATTATAGATGTCAAAATCCGTCATTATCATTGGTGCAGGGCTGGCGGGGCTGGCCGGCGCGCTGGAACTGCACTGGGCCGGGGTGCAGACCACTGTGCTTGAAGCGCGGAACCGGGTGGGCGGACGTGTTGTCACCGTGCGGGATTTTCAGGATGGGCAATATGCGGAAGGCGGCGGGGAGTTCATCGAGGATTTTCACCACCGGATGATTGCGTTAGCACAGGAATCGCGAGGGAGATTATAGGCCTTTAAACTCTTATATGGTCTATTCGTTCAAACTCCACAGTCTTTTATTGAAAACAGGCGACTTAATTTGCACTGCCGACGGCGATGATACGCCCATTGCCGGGCAGTTTTGGCGATTTATCGGATTATTTGTGCCGGGGGAGGTGGATCACATCATCATTTATCTCGGCCCGGAAGGACGCTGTATCGAAGCGGGGCCGCGCGGGGTCAATGTGTTTGATTTACCTGGTCAAACGTGGGATGCCCTGGAAATGGTGTCTCTGCGCGGACCGATTTTGGATACGTTTGTCGGGGTGGCATCTCCAATTGAGGAGATGGGTTGGCCGGACGAGAAGGAAGCAACGGTGAGGGAGGCTGTTGCCGCTTATTGTCTTTCCCAGGTGGGGAAACCGTACAACGCGAATTATTTCAACCCCCAAACGGAAGAGGCATTTTATTGCAGCCAGTTGGCCTATCTGGCGTATTTACCTCATGGCATTGATTTAAACACGGAGTTGGGGATTCCTGACCTACCCCCAACCCGCAGTATTATTTACCCGCAGGAGATTTGGAGCGGTTTTCCCCATCAAGGACTCGTTCCAGATGACGACCAAATACATCATCCCCGCGCAGCCCGCTCGTCGGGCTGACGATGTGCTGAAAATCTGTTTTCGTTTTTTTAGATATATCTATCCCTGTGGCATGCTGGGTCAATGCGACCGCCTGGGCAGCATACGCCAGATTATTTTTGGGTTCGATGCGGTCGAAGTCCTCGAAGAACCAGCCACACGAGGTGTACATCCGCTGACGTTCGTACTGTGCGCGGAGCAACGCTGCCACCTGCCGGGTTACGGGAGTGGGGAGTCTGCGCCGCGCGTGGGCGTGGATCAGATCGTCAACGGTCCGCTCCCCTGTCAAAACAAGGCCGTAAGCGTGCCGTAGTTCCCACGGGTCGGCGATGTACGTGCCAACATGGCGGAAATAAATTTGATCGAGGTCATCAGCCAGCCGGTCTATCGCCCGCCGGAGGTGAACTTTCCAACGCCCATCATTGGCACAGGGGCATTCTTCATGCCAGCGCGATACCCCATGATGGCAACTCCACGAGGAATTTTCGCGAATGGAAACGGAGCGCTCAGGACGGTGTTCTTTGAGCCATCGGGCTGGGAAGGTCGGCGTCAGCCCGGCGCGTGAGCTGGCCCCATCCAACAAGTGTGCCAAAAACTTCTCGCGAAACCGTTGGTGATGTCCGTACAACTCCCCATCCGAAGCGACCAAAACCAATTGCGGCTTCTGTACCGGTCGAAAAGCCGCAATCAACTCCGAAGCTACAAACTGGTACGCATCCGCTGTGCTTTCAGGCCGAAAGCTCACGCCACCGCTCAGATGTTGGTGATAGAAAAACACTGTAATATGCAACCCGCCCGGCAGCATCACCCAGTAAGGCTGGGTAATATCCAGATGGGTCTCATCGGCTTGCCAGGGGGCGAGAATGGTAAATTCGATGCCTTGTTCGGCGAGCACACTCAAAGTTTCCAAATCTACGGCGGCCTCTGGCAGCCACATCCCTTGCGGTTTTCGCCCAAAGCGGAACTCGAAATCTGCAATACCCCAGGCTACTTGTGTCACCTTATCCCGGTAGGTGGAAAGAGGCAAAATCGTGTGGTTATACGCCTGTGCCATTGCGTTCCCCACACCGTATTTTTGAACATTCGCCCGATCCTGAGCGATAATTTGTTGGTAGGATGCCGGATCATAATTTTGCATCCAACTTAACAATGTTGGCCCAAAATTAAAACTCAATCGCTCGTAATTCCCGAGTGCAGCATTGGGCCGGTAACACTCCGCGTGAATACGTTCATTCCAATTGGGATAGGGCGCGGCCCCCTTCTCAGAAGGAATAATCCCGGTGAGCGGGTCCTCACGGGGGGGCTGGTAAAAGTGACCATGTATCGCGAAAGAAAGCATAATAATTCCTGTGAAAACGTTTTCAATACATGCAGTTTAACACCATCTTAACCTAAACGGTTTCCCCCAAATGTCCAATTTCGTTGCAAATCACAAACTTTTGGTGGCTCTTCCGTTTTTAGCGGGAAATTCTCCCCCCCGTTAATTACGGTAGACCCCTTTCGGTGTAATTACTGACCCAAGAAAAAAGTGAACTGAAATAGAAGTGCGCGTCACTGCATACATTGCGCTTAATTTTTTCTACCCAAAGCGCCAATTGCTTTGCATTTGGATTGATGATATATTCAAGAAGTTTGAAGGAGAACCTATGCAAATCAAAAAAATCTTTTTTATTCTGCTCAGCCTGATCTTGACCCTCACAGCTTGCTCTCCAGCTACGCCCCCGCCTACTGAAGATGAACCGGGGCAGCCTGCAACAGAAACCACTGTTCCAACTATAGCTCCACAGGAAACGGCGACGGAGCCGCCAACCGCCTCGCCATCAGAGGACGAAAATATTGAACCTTACCCTTATCCTGCCCCTCCGCAAGACCAACCAACCCCATTCGGGGAGGGCTATCCCGCTCCAACCGAATCCTTTCCAATTCCCATTCCTGCCGAACCACTCCCCGTTACCTTTACGGCATCCGATGGTACGCAACTGGCCGGGACCTATTACGCCCCCCTTAATGATTCCGCCCCAATTGTTATCCTGTTGCACCAGTTTGGCAGCAACCAGCACCAGTGGGATGATCTGGCCCGCTGGTTACAGACGGGACTCCCGGATGTTGGGGTAGACTGGCTGCCTCCCATGCCCGCTGATCTGACCTTTGCTGTGCTTACCTTTGATTTTCGCGGACATGGCGAGAGCGAAGGTACTATGATCATTGATAGCGGCCTGCTGTTGGATGCACAAGCAGCCCTCAGTTTTGCCAAAACACAGCCCGGCGTGGACCCCAACCGGATCATTACTATCGGAACCAGTATCGGCTCCGATGGCGCGGTAGATGCGTGTGTGAGCTTGAATGGTTCCAACGTGGCCGATGTGCAGGAGGCTCAGGGCTGTCTTGGTGCGATGTCCTTTTCTCCCGGTAGTTATATTGGCGTAGATTATTCGAATGCAGCCAATGCACTACTGGGCGATCCACATTTCGCAGCAATCTACTGCCTGGCTGCTGAAGGGGATGGCCCGTCTCCAGGCACATGCAATTCAGTTTCCGGAGAACGTTACAAGGCCGTAATTTTTCCAGGCAGCGACCACGGTCTTGCCCTTCTTAAGCCTGGCCTTGATCCGGAAATCGGCCCGCTGATACTCGAATTCTTATTGGAAAGTCTTCAACTACGTCAATGATAAGAGGCTGCGGGTTATTTTCACGCTGGGCCAGGTAATTACTAAAATCTTTTTCTGGAGAGGATGCTATGACCGAAATTCTTCATGCCCCAGGCTTTTTGGGCACCAATGCCAACTTCGCCGCCGACATGACTCTTATGTTGAGCATTTTGGTTGCTTTGACATTTACCTTTGGCGCGTTTTTGGCAAAACGTGCACAAGGGATTGAGGCCCGATATACAAAGGCCGACCCGCAATTTCAGCAGGCCAAAAAACTGTTCGGCCAACATCGGTGGGTGCAGACGACTGGAGCCATCATCAATATAATTTTGGTACTCTGGTTAATGATCCTGCCTTACCGGGATTTCATCTTGCGGGATTCCGGCGGGCCACGGAATAGTTTGTTCTACGTCATCACCACGACCCACGCCGTCATTGGTTTCTTTGCCTTTGTGTTTGGCAATTATGTTGTCTTGCGTGGGAACAACCTGATGATCCCAGTGCTTAAATTCAACAATTACAAACCCTACATGCGGATCGCTTACGTGGCCTACATCTTGACAACCTTTTTAGGGATTTGGGTGTATCTTTATTGGTTTACAGCGATCCCTAATCCGCCTGTCTTTGGATAACTCTGGTTTAGTGGGAAATATGCCGAATTTAGCCTATCTATCGCTTGGTTCAAACATCGAACCTGAAAAAAACCTGTGTACTGCTGTCCAATTATTGACGCAAGCCGGGACCGTTCGTGCGGTTTCCTGTGTTTGGGAAACGGCCCCGGTTGGGTTTCTTGATCAGCCGAATTATCTCAACGCAGCCATCTTGTTGGAAACCGAATTTACGGCAGAAACGCTTAAGACAACGGTCCTGCAACCAATTGAACAAACCCTCCATCGAGTCCGCGATGAAAACCTTAACGCTCCCCGCACGATAGACATTGACATTGCATTATTCAATGAAGAAATCTTCACACTGGGCAAACGGCAGATTCCCGACCCGGATATTCTCACCCGTGCCTTCGTTGCCATTTCCCTGGCGGAAATTGCACCGCAATACCGCCATCCAGTTACCGGACAAACTTTAGCCGAAATTGCTGGGACATTCGATAGCGTACGGGAAGAGATGCTCAAAAGAGAGGACATTAAGTTGCAAGTCTTCTTGGAAGTCAAAAAGAACTCGTAAGCTATTCCTACGAGTTCCTTTGAAATCACGCAAAATTCCAGTCCCCTACGCCATCAACCCTGGTGAGGCGATTTCATATACAGCTTTTGCGTAATCGAGCAATTGTTGCTCCGCATTTGGCACACCCACGAGCGGTCCAAATTCCAGTATTGATCCCTTCCAACTCTCCGTAAACCACCGCGCCCCATGCGGGAGAGGTTTTGTTAAGAGCGTTTCCTCCTCAAACGGGAACGGGTTGGAATAAAAATAAGGCTTTGGATGGCTTGGCTCGCCGGGAGAGAAACCCAAATTGATCTGAGAGGGGAAGCTCGATTTCTCTCCATGTTCCTCATACTCGATCATCCGCGTTCCAAACCACTCAAAAGATAAATCAAATCCATGTGGCCAGAGTTGGATCGGGCTTTTTTCTCCTGCGAGGGTTGCGTGGTGTTTTTCAAAAACCGTGGCAACATTTACCAGCGTAGAAAAATAGGTTTCCGCGTGGACAGGATTATAGGTGCGTGGTTCATCATTTTCAAACTTATTCCGGGCATATTCGCCTTGCAAGTCCAATTCAGCCACCGTGCTTAATACTTTCTCCGCAAGTTCGTTTGCTGTCAGTCCGTCGGCCATGCTCCAGGATCGGTTGTTTCCTTGACTGGTGACCAAATCAATCGTATGGGTTTGGAAATTTATTTTTAAAGAATATATTCCGCCCTCTGGAATCGCCATATTCTCCGTTACCAACCCATCTGGCTGCACTTTCAGGCTGATGTGCCACCATTTGGGATGTGGAATCGCATGTGCGCGTGGTACTGCGCCCACTACTTTACTGTAGGCATGCAGGGTTGGTTTTGTCTCCTCCCAACCTTCCAGGGCTGGAAAAAATGC
>DATDOR010000714.1:0-4198 GCA_035293165.1 Anaerolineales bacterium
GTCGAAAACGGTACAGTTACGCTCATCGGTGCGACGACGGAGAATCCCTACTTTGAAGTGATCGGCGCGCTGGTGTCCCGCTCCCGCATTTTTCAACTTCGCCCATTGGAAGACGACGACGTGCGCGAACTGCTCGACCGCGCGCTCTCCGATCCCGAACGGGGATACGGCGACCGTGCGGTACAGGTGGACGAGTACGCGTATGCTCACCTGATCAACGTCGCGGGCGGGGATGCGCGCAACGCCCTGAACGCTCTCGAACTCGCGGTCGAGTCCACTCCACCCGGCCCGGATGGGGTGATTCATGTCACCCTGGACGTAGCGCAGGAGTCGATCCAACGCCGTGCAGTGTTGTACGACAAAGATGGCGACGCACACTACGACACAATTTCCGCCTTCATCAAATCCATCCGCGGCTCTGATCCGGACGCGGCGTTGTACTGGCTGGCGAAGATGCTCTACGCTGGAGAAGACCCGCGCTTCATCATCCGCCGGCTGATCATTCTCGCAGGCGAAGACATCGGTATGGCCGACCCGATGGGAATGGTGGTTGCAAGTGCAGCAGCCCAGGCGTTCGACTACATTGGCCTGCCGGAAGGGATTTTCCCCATCGTCCACGCGGTGTTGTACCTGTCTACCGCACCCAAGTCAAATTCGGCCACCCACTATTTCAAAGCCTTCGACCGGATCGAGAAAGAAGGCGCGGGAGAAGTGCCCAACCCGCTCAAAGACGGGAACCGGGATGCGAAGGCGTTGGGGCATGGTAAAGATTACCTCTACCCGCATGATGATCCCGAACATTTCCTGCCTCAGCAATATCTGCCGAAAAATGTACTGGGGACGTACTTCTATAACCCGTCCCAGGTCGGCTATGAAGCCGAAATCACGGAACGGCTCGAACGCTGGCGCGCCGCCCAACGCGCCGCCCTCGGCATCACCGAAGCCGAAACCATCCCTGATCTGTCCGAGGAAGAAATTCGGGAGATCAAAGGGAAGCATAAAGCGGCGAAGTAGACAGGTACACAACGCAAACAGGTAGACAGGTAGACAAAGTAAATAGGGTACACTACCCCAATCACCCATCTCCAATCACCCATCATGCCCATTATCTTGCTCATCCGTCACGGAGAAAACGAATACGTCAAAAAGGGCCGTCTGGCCGGGAGATTGCCCGGTGTTCACCTGAATGAAAATGGCCGTAAGCAAGCGGAAGAAATCGCCAAAATGCTAGATAACGCGACCATCAAGGCCGTATACAGCAGCCCGCTTGATCGCACCATGGAAACCGCCGCCCCGCTGGCCCGCGCGAAAGGACTGGAAGTGATCCCCCGCGAGGGCCTGTTAGAAATTGATTTCGGGGAATGGCAGGAAAAAACGCTGAAATCTTTGCAACGGTTGAAGTTGTGGAAAGTTGTCCAGGGTCGTCCATCCATGATGCGCTTTCCGGGAGGAGAGACGTTTGCCGAGGCCCAACATCGTGTGGTGCAGGAAATCAATTTCCTGGCCAGCCAGCATGAACCCCATGACCTGATCGTCTGCGTCTCACACAGCGATCTCATCAAACTTGCCGCTTCCTTTTACCTGGGACAGCCGCTGGATTTGTTCCAGCGTATTATGATTGGTACGGCTTCGATCACGACATTGCATATTCAGGAGCATCATGCCGCAGTTGTCAATTTGAATTATTCGCCAAACTTTCAACTCCCCCAACCCCCTAAAAAACCTGAGGGCAAAAAGAACGGAAAGGGGTGATTCTGGTATACTTGCCACAGAGAAACCTATGCCCCAAGAAATAGACGTTCGCCCGATTTTACATATCACCACCGATGCCATTGGCCCGCCAGGAAAACGTGTCTTTTACATTCAGGCGCAACAAGAAGCTCGTACCATTACGGTCATTCTTGAAAAATTTCAACTCCAACAGTTAGCCATTGGCATTGAGCAGTTCGTCGCGGAAATCCAGGGGAAATTCCCCCAGCTTCCCGAAGCGTCCCCCAGTTACCTGGAAGATGTTATGCGGATCCACCCCCCGGTGGATCCAATCTTCCGGCTTGGGGAGCTGGCGCTAGGGTACGATGCTGACAGTGACCTGCTCATTCTCGTTGCCCGCGAAATCATCCCCGAAGAAGGGGACCCTGAAGAAGCTCGCGTCCTGCGTTTTTGGTGTACTCGAGCCCAATTGCGCGCCCTCGCCCATTGGGGTATCGAAGTCGTCAGCCGCGGCCGCCCGCTCTGCCCTCAATGCGGCGCCCCAATGGACCCCGACGAAAAACACTTCTGCCCTAAGAAAAACGGCCATCGCGGCGATTGAAACCAGGAATCAACGCGCCAGCGATCAATGCATCTTCCCCTCATCTCCGCTTCCCCCGTGCCTCCGCTCACCCTCCTCCAAACTGGCGAAATCTCCCTCGAGGGACAATTCCTCTGGGGGTCCAACTACACGGTATTCGTCAAAGTTTGCCTCGGAAACGAAACGACCCAGGCCGTTTACAAACCCACTCGCGGGGAGCGCCCTCTCTGGGACTTCCCCACTGCCACCCTTGCCCTGCGTGAAGTCGCCGCCTACCTCGTCAGCGAACAACTCGGTTGGCAGCTTGTCCCTCCCACCATCTTACGGGAGGATGGCCCGCTCGGTCCAGGTTCCCTCCAGCTTTACATGGAGCACGACGAAAACTACCACTACTTCAACTTCACACCCGAAGACCGCCAACGGCTCCGTACCACTGCCCTCTTCGACTTCATCATCAATAACGCTGACCGCAAAGGGGGCCACATCCTCAAAGGAGACGACGGCCATCTCTGGCTGATCGATCATGGCATCTGCTTCCACGAAGACCCCAAACTCCGCACCGTGATCTGGGATTTCGCCGGCGAACCACTCCCCGATGCCCTGTGCGCCGACCTACACCGCTTTCGGGAACAACTCGAACCCGGCCGGAAAGGGCAAGCAGCCCTCGAGCCTTATCTCATCTCCCGCGAAATTAATGCCCTCGCTCGCCGCACCGACCGCCTATTGAGCGCCAACATCTTCCCCCGCTCCCCACGCAACGCCCGGCCCTATCCCTGGCCATTGGTATAACCTTAAGACTTTGGAAGTCTGGTACGAATTCTTCAGATCATGTTTTTCCCCCAAAGTATCGGCCTCGCCCTTGCCCGACTCACCCACTGGAAGGTCAAAATCGAACAACCCCCACCGGAAAAATGCGTCATCATCGGCGCGTATCACACCTCCGGCTGGGACCTGATCCCCACCCTCATTCTCAATGCCGTCGCCGACTTGAATTTCAACTGGATCGGCAAAGACACCCTCTTCCACCGCCCGTTCGGGGTCTTCATGCGCGGACTTGGCGGTATCCCTGTAAACAGACACTCCCACAACAACTTCGTCGAACAAATGGTGGAAAAGTTTCGAGACGCCTCCCGCTTACGCATCGCCATATCCCCCGAGGGAACCCGCCAGATCACCTCTTACTGGAAAACCGGCTTTTACTACATCGCCCAGGGCGCGGGCGTCCCCATTGTCATGGGATATGCCGATTACGCCACCAAAACCGTTGGGCTCGGTCCAAACCTATGGCCCACTGGAAACATCCATTTGGATTTTGATGCCATCCGCAAGTTTTATCAGGGTATTACGCCCAAGTTTCCGGGCAAGCAGGGAGAGATCACACTGCGTGAAGATTACAAGTAATTTAGGCCATTTCGGTTTCAGCTTCGATGATTCTGTACGCGTGTTCGATCTGGACGGCTTTTTCGAGCATGGCAGAGGCCGAGCAATATTTGGTGGTGGAGAGTTCGATAGCGCGTTCGACGGCAGCGGGGTCTATGTTTCTGCCGGTGACGATGTATTCGATTTTGGCGCGAGTCCAGATTTTGGGGTGTTCTTGCGCCCGTTCAAGGACATCCACGTTGACTTGAAAATCAGTCACTTCCTGGCGTTTTTTCTCCAAAATAGAAATGACATCCATGCTGGTACACCCGGCGAGGCCAACGGCCAGCAGTTCAAGCGGGCGGAATCCCGAATTTTCTTCGCCCGAACTGAGCGGGACTTTAAATCCCGATTTTGCGCTCCCGGTGAAAACGAGGCCGTTATGCCATTTGACGCTTGCGTACATACTTGCTCCTTGAGGTAGTAATTTGATGATTATCAGGCTAGGGGTGTAAGTTTCCCGAAAAAAGGTGTGCGTGGGGGTGTACA
>DATDOR010000715.1:0-3121 GCA_035293165.1 Anaerolineales bacterium
TCATGGGTAATGGTGCGCGGGGTTTTGGGACAGAAAATGAAGCCGTCGGGAGTTTGGTCCCGCCAGCGTTGGACGATCCCCGGGCGCGGGGTTCCGTAGAAGGTGGTGTCCATTTCGACCGCGTCGAAGATTTGGCTGTAAAAGTTAAGGTAGGTGGCAGGCCGGGCGTGGTCGGGGTAGAAGTTGCCGAGCCAGTCTTTGTAACCGTAGCCCATGGCGCCGAGATGGAAGGTGGTCATAGGAAAGAAAATGCCAACGAAGTGATTCCCTCGTTGGCAAAACATTCAAGTCTGAAAAGGATCACGAATGGGTTTGCATCGGATGGGAATGAATGGTTGCGAGCGGGATAGCAGGTCTTATTTTTCGAGGTTTGTAGGAAGTTATGGTTAGCCATTCCGATATGGGAGCGCTGGTGATGATTTGCCAGATTTTGTTTCGCAAGGCTTCAGGCCATTTTTCAGCTTGCAGGCGAAAGGCGCGGGGACCATATCGGTCCGGCTGGCTGAGGTGAGTGAAGTTGTTGACAATCAGACTGACCGCCCGCGCGGTTTCCGTGCGAAAGTGCAGGATAATGTCCGGTGTGAGCCGAACGGCGGCATTTGCTTCTTCTTTAGAGAAGAATACTTCTAAAATGTCGGCTTCTTCGTGAAAATCTATCTGGTATTTGTTCATCTTTCAATTTCAGGCCATGCTGTGACAACATAGCGGTTGTTTTCGGGTTTGTATAAGACAACGACTGTCGTTGCATGACGTTACTCCGGGATGTTCAGTTAATTAAGTATACCTGAATTTAGTAAATGAGATTTGGATTCTGAACAATCAGCTTAAAATGCTCCAACCCCAACCGGTGCGCCCGCAACTGCAATGCGCGGGAAAATGGCATCGCCCACAGCGGCATCCTCGGTCCAGGTTTGGAGATTGCATGCATGGCAAGGACGACCTGGTTATCCCGTTTGCGGATGACCACTGCCGTCCACTCGCCTATTTCGAGATGGTATTCGGTCGTGGTGTACGTGAACCCGATCCGGTTCGATTCGGCGATGGTGGCTGTGACGCGGTTCATCGTGATCACTTCCAGGATGTCGGGAATGACGGTAATCTGCTGCACGATCCGGTCGCCGTAGCGGAGGGGACGGCGTTCGTTTTGAAAATCGCCGGCAAAGTCCAGGAAGGATGGCGGGTAAAAGTGATATTTCAGGAGTTTTTCAACCGCGCGGTCAAACAGGCCGTCTTCGTCCGGGCCGAGGGTGACTTCGTGCTGGTCAACGTGCCAGGTGTTGTCAATCGGCTGCTCCGGGTCGAAGTTGTTGGGTGGATCGCCAATGGCGCGGAGGTATTTGTAGAGGTCTTCAGCTTTTGGAAACCAGATGAGCATGGGGGTATCATACCTGATTTGTGGGCGATTTGAGCAGGGGAATTTTCACCGCGAAGAACGCGAAGGAATCGCGAAGGACGCGAAGACTTTTAGAGGTAAAATAACCGGGCTAAAAATTTACCTCGCCACAAAGAACACCAAGGGGAAAAAACATCGTGCACCTTCGTGGTAAACAAGGAATCCACATGTCCAACGACTTCCTCTCCCGCGCCCTCAACACCATCCGCTTCCTTTCCGCCGATGCTGTCCAAAAAGCCAACTCCGGCCACCCCGGCCTCCCAATGGGAGGCGCCGCCATGGCTTACACCCTCTGGATGCGCCATCTACGCCACCACCCCGCCAACCCTCACTGGCACAACCGCGACCGCTTCATCCTCTCCGGCGGGCACGGCTCCATGCTTATCTACTCCCTCCTGCATCTCACCGGCTACGATCTCCCCCTCGAACAAATCCAAAATTTCCGCCAATGGGATAGCATCACCCCCGGCCACCCCGAGTACGGCCTCACCCCCGGCATCGAAGTCACCACCGGTCCCCTCGGCCAGGGCTTTGCCAACGGCGTCGGCATCGCCATCGCCGAAAGCTACCTGGCTGCCCGCTACAATCGTCCCGGTCATGCCCTCATCAACCACTACACCTACGGCATCGTCACCGACGGTGACCTCATGGAGGGCGTTGCCTCCGAAGCTGCATCCCTCGCCGGACACCTCCGCCTTGGCAAACTCATTTACCTCTACGACGACAACCACATCTCCATCGAAGGCGGCACCGAAATCGCTTTCACCGAAGACCGCGCCGCCCGCTTCGACGCTTACGGCTGGCACATCCAAATGGTCCCCGACGGCAACGACGTTGACGCCATTGACTGCGCCATCATCGCCGCCAAAACCGACCCCCGCCCCTCCCTCATCCTCTGCCGAACCACGATCGGCTACGGCCTCCCTACCCGCCAGGGCACCGAAAAAGCCCATGGCGAACCCCCCGGCGACAAAGAACTCGACGGCGCAAAACAAGCCCTCGGCTGGCCTCTCGAACCCCGCTTCCTCATCCCTGGCGATGTCCTCGAACACTTCCGTGAATCCGTCGAACGGGGCGAAAAATGGGAAAAAGCCTGGCAAGGCGAACTGGCTTCCTACCGGGACGCCCACCCCGACCTGGCCGCCGAACTCGAACGGATCGTCTCCCGTACCCTACCGGGGGGGTGGGACGCCAACCTGCCGTTCTTCCCGGCCGATCAAAAAGGCGTCGCCACCCGAAACGCCTCCGGTAAAGTCCTCAACGCCCTCGCCCCCCGTCTCCCCGAACTTCTCGGCGGCTCTGCCGACCTGGCAGGCTCTACCAAAACCCTGCTCTCCGGCGAAGACTCCTACCAGGCGGACACCCCCCATGGACGCAATTTCCACTTCGGCGTCCGCGAACACGGCATGGGAGCAGTGATCAATGGTATGGCCGTCCACAGCGGACTCATCCCCTATGGCGCGACCTTCCTCGTCTTCTCCGACTACGCCCGTCCGGCCATCCGCCTGGCCGCCCTATCACACTATGCCCCCATTTGGGTCTTCACCCACGACAGCATCGGCCTTGGCGAAGACGGCCCCACCCACCAGCCCATCGAACACCTTGCCGCCCTCCGCGCCATCCCCAACCTGGTCATCCTCCGCCCTGCCGATGCCAACGAAACCACCGAAGCCTGGAAAGCTGCCATCGCGCGGCGTAACGGCCCCACCGCCCTCGCCCTCACCCGCC
>DATDOR010000716.1:0-8575 GCA_035293165.1 Anaerolineales bacterium
GGGACGGAAGTCCGACTGGGGGTGGGAGTGAAACAGATTTTGGTGGAGAACGGGACGGTGAAGGGGGTGGTCACCGCGTCCGGGGAAACGTTCACCGCCCCAGTTGTGGTCTCGTCTGCGGACCCCCGGCATACGTTGTTCGATCTGGTGGGGGCACATCATCTGCCGGTGCGGATCATGCGGCGGGTGCGGAATATCCGGTATCGGGGTTCGACGGCGACGGTGCATTTCGTTTTGCGGGAATTGCCGGATTTGGGGCAGGCGACGACAGATCAGATTACCGGGTTTATTGCGATTTGCCCATCATTGAAATATCTGGAGCGGGCATATGATGATGCCAAATATGGACGTTTCTCGGAGCATCCGGCATTGCTTGCGCACCTTCCAACGATGCAGGGGGATAGGTTTGCGCCGGGCAGGAAGCAGGTGCTATCGGTAATGGTGCGCTATGCGCCTTATTGCCTCAAAGAGGGAGATTGGGATGAACAGAAGGCTGCACTGGAAAAAGTGGTGCTGGAAACGCTGGCGGAATATGCGCCGGGTTTGCCAGAGTTGGTGGAGCAGACGTATACGATCACCCCGCTGGATTACGAGCGGGAGTACGGGCTGGCGGAGGGACATTGGATGCACGGGCAGATGGGGTTGGATCAACTTTTGATGATGCGTCCTGTCCCCGGCTGGGGGCAGTACCGGATGCCGGTGGAGGGGTTATTCCTGTGTGGGAGCGGGACCCATCCCGGCGGAGGAGTGACAGGCGCGCCGGGGATGAACGCGGCGCGAGAGGTGTTGAAGAATTTAAGGTAAATAGGGTATGAAACGCATCCTCCTCCTCATCCTTCTCCTTTCCCTCGTCGCATACGCCTGTGGCGCCGGCTCTGCCGCCAACCCCGAAGACCCCGGCGCGGCCAACCAACCAACTACCCAACCAACCTCTAATCCTCCGACTGACACCCCTACTCCTCTCCCCCCTACGCCCGCCCGCGCGCCCACGGACACCCCCACCGTCACCCCAACTCCAACCGATGCCCCCACCCCTGAACCCCAGGTCAGCCTGGAGCAAGTCTATCGTTTTCAAGGGAGGTTGTTGCCCCAGACTACCGGGTCGCAAATCAGTGAAGGGAACTTCGTCGCCGAAGGGGGGCCGGTTTACACCGTGGCCTTCTCACCAGATGGCGCCCTGTTTGTCATGGGCGGGCGTGGGGATCCGGATGATGATTTCGATGAACAGGCAGGCCGTCTGTACGATACCGTATTCTTATTCGATTTGACCACCGGTATTCAATTGTGGCAATTGAACCCGGCTAAACAAGGGAGCAAAGTCATCTTTGACCTGGTCTTCCACCCCACCGAACCCTACCTGTTCGGGGCCTATCAAGATCGTTCGGTGTTGAACTGGGATTTGGAAAACGGCGAGCGGGAAAATATCTTTCAAGACCACCGTGGCAGTGCGAACGCGGTTGCCATTTCGCCAGATGGAACCCTCCTGGCCGCCGCAATTGCCGACACGGTACGGCTTTGGAGCGGCGTGCGCGGCTGGGCGTACGGGCGACCTAATCCGACGCTTACCCTGACCCTTCTGGACGAGGAGAGCCGTGCCCCCTTCTACGATCTGGCCTTCTCCCCCGACGGCACAATGCTGGCGGCCGGAACAGACACCTACATCGTATTCTGGAATCCCGTCAATGGACAAGAACTCAAAGTGCTGAACACCGGGGGTATTGAAATCGCGTTTTCCCCCGATGGCAAATATCTGGCGGCCGCCAGTGTTTCTTCGCTTGCGATTTGGGACTTGGAAAATGACACCCAAATGTCCGTTATCTCGCTCGCGGCCAACAGCCTGGACTATTCTCCGGATGGGGAGATGCTGGCCCTCACCGATGGCGCAGACATCATCTTATGGGACATCGCAGGCAACCGCGAACTGACCAGAACCTCCGCCCACACCGATCCTATACACGTGATCCGTTTTTCACATGACGGGCAATATCTGGCCACTGGTTCTGAAGACACAACTGCCATCGTATGGAAAATCATCAAGTAAACGATTTCCCCCACCCCAATTGAGGGGTTTTCCCCTACCTGAATTGAGGGAAGAGCCTTGTATCTAGCAAGGCTCTTTTCATTTAAGATGGGTGTGCCGTTGAAGTTTGATTTAAATCATTTTTTTGGACACAGTTTGTGTTTCGTATATCGTATTCCGTAAGGCCATCACAAAAACAGATTATTCTCGATGTTGCTAAACGAAGGGAACTTCCAAACCCTGATGACCCGCGTCCTGATGATGGCCGCCATAGCCGTGATCGGCAACCTGTACCGCCGCATGGAACAGAAACGCCAACGCGCTGTCAGCGTCCAACAAGAGTCTGCGGAAGACATCTTCTTCGGGCAGATTGCCACTGTCTGGGCACGCTGGTTTTTCATCGCCGCCGCCATTCTCGTGCTGTGGACTTCGGAGACGACTGGCGAAATGGCTGTCGGCGTGCTGTTGATCGCTGCATTAATGTCGGTCAACTTCTTTATTCACGGACGGTATGTGTCTGCTCAACCGGTTTTCCAATATCCTCAAAAAGGGAAAGGAAATTATTATCCAGCCCTTGCCAGAGAAGATCGAACGGGTCGGCGGGCTGGATGTGAGCTATAAGGGAAGCGCGCGCGGGCGGTCGCTGTGGTGTTGGATTTTGCAAAGATGAAGGTAGCAGAGCAGTCTATGATCGAGATGGAGGTATCTTTTCCTTACATTCCAGGGCTTTTTTCATTTCGGGAAGTGCCGCCGTTGCTGGCAGCGATAGAACAGTTGGCGGTGATGCCAGAAGTGTGGCTGTGTGACGGGCAGGGGTTGCCGGAGCCGCTTGGTCTGGCACACCAGTTGACAAACAGGTTATGATATTAGTGTCATAAAATTTTTTTGGGTCTCCCGTAATTAACGGGGTGGGAGAATTTCCCACTAAAAACGGAAGAGCCCTTTTTTTTGAAGGAGGTTGCTGCGATGAAAGGCGATGGCAAGGTTGCACAGAAAGTGAAGGAGGCCGCTCAGGATGTGATTGAGGCTCCTGAGGCGGTCGCGCCCGAACCAGCCGTGAAGAAGGCGACAAAGGTGCCCAAGTTGAAAGAAAACAAAGGGAAAAAGGATGGACGATTTAATAAGGATGGAAAATTGAAGAACGAATTTTACGCAGAGGAATTGGTGCGCCTGCAAGAGGAGTTGGTCAAACTGCAATATTGGGTAAAGGAAAAAGGGCTGCGGGTGGCGGTGCTGTTTGAAGGCCGGGATGCAGCGGGGAAAGGGGGGGTGATCAAGCGGATTACCGAGCGGACCAACCCACGGATTGTACGCGTGGTGGCATTGGGCATTCCCACCGAGCGTGAGAAGTCTGAGTGGTATTTTCAGCGGTGGGCGGCTCACCTGCCCGCGGGGGGGGAGATCGCGTTGTTTGACCGGAGTTGGTATACGCGCGCGCTAACAGAGAAGGTGATGGGGTTTTGCACAGAACCCCAGTACGAGGAGTTTATTCGCACCTGCCCGCAATTCGAGCGGATTCTGCTCCGGTCAGGGTTGATTCTAGTGAAGTATTGGTTTTCGGTCAGCGACGAGGAACAGGAGAAACGGTTCCAACAGCGGGCCTCTGACCCCAAACGGCGGTGGAAACTCACCCCGATGGATCTAGAGTCTCGGAATCGATGGGAGGAGTATTCCAAGGCAAAGGACACTATGTTTGCTTACACGGATACCAAGCAGTCGCCCTGGTATGTGGTGAACTCCGATGACAAGAAACGCGCCCGGCTGAACTGCATCCGGCATTTGTTGAGCATGATCCCTTATGAGGATGTGATGCCTGAGCCGATGAAACTACCACCGCGCAAAGAGGGGACATCTTATATCCGCCCGCCGATTGAAGAACAAACCTTTGTGCCAGAGTATTATTGATCGAGTAAAATAACGAAACCAACCGATGACGGCAGCTAGGGTTCCGGTGGCCGATGGTCTAATGGCTATTTGGTCGTGCCAGGTCCGAGCGCTGCAGAAAACCGTTCAGGATCACACACACGTAGTTTAGGGCCTTGTGCCGGTAAGGTGGGATTGCACGCCCACAAGGGGCTAAACTACCTGAACCTGTGATTTCGGAAAGCATCTCAAAGAATAAAAGTCTGGAGGAGACAGGTTGGCGTGGCGTTTCGCGTCACCCACTCCAAATCTTTGAGGTGCTTTTGTGTTTAAGAAACTTTCCCCCCATACGATCTCCATTTTACAAGCCGTGCTGGTGACGGCCTTGTGGTCGTCCTCATGGGTGTTGATCAAGTTTGGGCTGGCAGACATCCCCGCGCTGACATTTGCCGGGCTGCGGTACATGCTGGCGTTTTTGGTGCTGCTACCAGTAGCGTGGCGACGAGGGACGTTGCGGTCCTTGCGCGGGCTGCCTCGCACGGCCTGGATCGGGCTATTCGTTTTGGGCGTGTTGTTTTACGCGGTGACGCAGGGGGCGCAGTTCGTCGGGCTGGCGCTGCTCCCGGCGATTACGGTCAATCTGTTGTTGAATTTCACGACGGTGCTGGTTGCGCTGATGGGAATGGTGTGGCTCGCCGAACACCTTACCCCTCTACAATGGGGTGGGGTGATCCTGTCCCTGGCCGGAGCGGTGGTGTATTTTGTCCCGGTTGTCATCCCGCCCGATCAGGGGTGGGGGGTGGTGGTCGTCATGATCGGGGTGCTGGCGAACGCGGTATCGAGTATTCTAGGCCGGGCAGTGAACCGGACGGGGACGCTCCCCCCATTGGGGGTGACGGTTATCAGCATGGGGGTGGGGGCGGCGATCCTTTTGGAGAGTGGGATTGCCTTCCAGGGTCTGCCACCCATTTCCGTTCGGGGGTGGATTTCCATCGCGTGGCTGGCGGTGGTGAATACGGCTTTCGCGTTCACGTTGTGGAATCACACCTTGCGGACGCTGCGGGCGGTGGAATCGAGTGTTATCAATAGCACGATGCTGGTTCAGATTCCTCTGCTGGCATGGCTTTTCCTGGGTGAGAATCCGACCGGGAAGGAGATTCTTGGGATGGTGCTGGCGGGGGTAGGGACGATATTAGTACAGATAAGGTGGAGGCAGAAAGATTTGCAAATTGATAAGCCTTCTCGGCGGTAAAATGTACAGATACCAGTTATAATAGAACAAAAGTAAGAGGAAATCCACTCAATGACTGCAACGAATTCTCCATTTCGCTATGCTGGCGGCAAATTCTATGCTCGCAAGTTAATCCTTGAGCATATTGTCCCCCATGTTTATTATGCTGAACCTTTTGCCGGGGGAGCCTCTATCTTCTTTGCGAAAGACAAAGCAGCTACGAATGTCTTAAACGTAACCGTTCACTTGGTGAGGGGATTATCCAAAAAAATGGTGTCCGCAGGGGGTGTACGCCCCCTGCGGACACCATTTTTTTGGGTTCTTACCCCCTTCAGGTGGGGGAACTGAACGGTTACTCTTAAACGATGCAGACCCAGAATTAGTTAATTGTTATTTGCAAATCCAAAACAATGTTGAAGGGTTGATAGGATTACTTGACGGGTATGAAGCCAGTAAGGAAAAACACCATTATTTTAAAAATGTGTACCAGCCTTCCAACGAATTAGAGCGCGCGTTTCGTTGGTACTACCTTAATCGAACAAGTTATTCCGGCATCATGAATCCGGTCAATTGTTATTGGGGGTATGGGCCTAAATACAGTATGCAGCCTCATACCTGGCCCCGGCATCTGCGGCGATGTTCCAAGAAATTGCAGGGTGGAGAAATTACATGCGAAGATTTTCAACAGGTTATCGAACAAGCCCCTGATGACGCGTTTCTATTTGTTGATCCGCCCTATTTCAATGCCGATCAAGACAAGTTTTACACGCACAGTTTTACGCTGGAAGATCATTTTAAATTAGCTGAATTGCTTCGCGAACACAGCCCCAGATTGAAGTTTTTGCTAACGTATGACAACAGTCGAGATGTGCGAAAGTTATATGGTTGGGCGTCTCGAATTCTGGAAAAAGAATGGAATTACACCATTAATCGGACAGATGATCAAAAGAAAAATGGAAATGGAAGCTACCCGCAAAAACCCAAGAAAAAAGGGAAGCGGTATACCGGCAAAGAAATATTTGTTCTCAACTATGGGGAGACTTCCGAGAGGAGGCGTGTCTCTCGCGTACAACTCCCATTATTTTTGCTTCCAGCTAATTTAGCGGAAGCCAATGGGGGTCATTCGCGAGATAAACAACAGGTGTTCGAGGAATAAAACCATCTTCATCTGCGATTTCAGAGGGAAGTACAAATCGCCAATCTTTATTTGCTACTTCAATCAATTCCTGATTGGTTGAGACTTTGTAATGTGCAAAGAGGATTCTGATCAGTTGAGGGTCATGCAATATTTCAGTTCCTCCCCTATCGTTTTCCCGGCGAAAAGAGCATTAGACGGGTTAGAAAGCAGAATGTCAAAAGAGTCAAAGCGATAACGGTTCGATGCAATCCGCATTCGTTCGCGAATTGTTCTTGAGATAATCCCGCATCTATACGGAGGTGCCGAACCAGACGGCCTACGTGTTTCGCCAAAGATTCTTGTTCCATCAAGGAAAATCCTAAATTGGTACAATCTAAAAATCTACACCCTAAAGATAGCACGAACACTGGTAATAAAAAGTAAAGCCCTCAGAGTTTTCTGAGGGTTTTACTTTTCGTTCTAGAATCCGTCAAATCCGTCTTTTCCGCGTCCTATTCCCTCCTCTCCACCCGCATCGGCAATCCCCCGCGTACGCGTAGGGTAAATTCCGGTGAGGGGACTACTTGATAACCGGGTTTCGTCGTCAGTTTGTAATGCTGGAGCAGCGTAGCGAGAATCAACTGAGTCTCCGTCAGGGCGAAGGTAAACCCGATGCACTTGCGTGGGCCTGCACCAAAGGGGATGTACGCATATTTGTGCCGTGCTTCGACCTGGTCGTCGGTGAAACGTTCGGGCATAAACTTCTCCGGTTCATTCCAAAAACGTGGGTCGCGGTGGACGACGTAGGGGGAAATGAATACCCCAGCCCCTTTCGGGATGCGATAGCCTAAAACCACATCATCTTCCAACGCTGTCCGGGTAGAAACCGCCCATGCTGGGGGATAAATCCGCAAGGCTTCGTCAACGACCATCCGGTTGTAGGACAGGTTGGGGAGGTCGGCCAGGGTGGGGACGCGGCCACCCAGCACGCGGTTATATTCTTCCAGGAGTTTGGCCTCGGCGTCCGGGTTGTCGGAGAGTAAGTGAAAAATCCATGTCAACAGATTGGAGGTGGTTTCCTGCCCGGCTCCGATCATCACTCCCAGTTCGTTGCGAAGTTGGTCGTCCGTCATTCCTTCACCGGTGTCCTCATAACGGGCCTCCATCAGCATCGTCATCAAATCTTCTTTCCGTTCTCCGGTGCGGCGGCGTTCGTCAATCATTTCCTGGAGGATGTTTTGGACATCTACCATCGCCTGCTTCACTTCCCGGTTGAGGCGGGTGGGAATGGCAAGCGGCGGGTAAAGAGGGGTGTTGAAGCGGTACTGGATGTAACCGGTAGTCGTGATGAACGCTTTTCCAAGGGTGCTGGAGTCATCGCTCAGGTCCACGCTGAAAAGGGATTGCCCCACCACTTCCATCGTCAGGCGCACCATCTCTTTGTGCATATCCAGGTACTCACTGCGCTGGATCGCTGGCTGCCAGCGCTGGATCATGCGCTGGGCGGCGTCGGTCATCACCTTACCGAAAAAGTCATATTTGCGACGGTGGAAGGCAGGCTGCATCAGACGGCGCTGATTGAGCCAGTAATCTTTATCGCTGGTGAACAAATTCAACCCGGTGATCATTTTAACCAGGTGATTCCCAAACGATTCACGGCTATAGTTCTTATTGTTGTACTGCAACACATGCTGCACGGCATCGGGATGGCTCACTTGAATCAAATGGGTGAAGCCAAATCGCATATGAACGACATCGCCCATGCCGGCGACCTCCGTAAAAAGTTTCAAGCTGTCTTTTTGGAATTCGGGAAGCACGCCCCATAAAAAGTGTCCGGGGCGGTTGGGCACGGTCATCGGCCGCGCGGGGGAAGGAACAGTTGCAGTAGCCATAGCTTACTCCTTGAATATGTGACAAATTGCACAATCAAATATATCATACCACAAATATATTCGGATACAAGCAGGAAATCCCAAAATGTATTGGTAACCGTTCACTTGGTGAGGGGATTATCCAAAAAAATGGTGTCCGCAGGGGGTGTACACCCCCTGCGGACACCATTTTTTTGGGTTCTTACCCCCTTTAGGTGGGGGAACTGAACGGTTACATGTATTGTTCTTGGTTCTTTAGGAATCGGCGGGGAGGTCGCCATTAACCACGGCAAATCCCAAGGAGCCCTGTTCTTTCAGACTTGATTCTCGTACAGCTGTGCTAAAATACCGCCCTCATGGCCTCAGGAAAAGCACACCTCACCGCAGTCCCCTCTCACACTGGCCGGTCTTGGGAACCTTAATCCGGTTGGTGTATATCGTCGTTCTCAGCGCGCCAATTTGGTTTTTGATCA
>DATDOR010000717.1:0-12725 GCA_035293165.1 Anaerolineales bacterium
CGCCCGGACGAGCGAGTACCCGCCCGAGCAGATTCCGCCGCACCCGTCCCGAAGATTTGTTCAGCACCGTCGCATTGGCCCAAATCCCGGCCAGAATGGCGACCACCCGGCCTAACGTCAACCCGGCGATCAGGGCGAGCAACCCCCACAAACCGATCCGCGCGGGCGCTTCCCCGGTCAGGTCATTAAAAATCGCGCGCACCACCAACCCGATCATCAGTGGGACGACGAACATCACGAACCAGGCGACCGCGTTGAGCAGGTAGACTCGAGATTCCATCATCACCAGCCGGAAGGTCAGGCTGTAGGTGCTCAGAGGGCGTTCTTTTGTGTTTGTGTTTTGCATGTGCTTCTCCAGAGATTGGTCTGGTTGTCACTCACCGATTATGTCACTGCGAGGGGCGTCTTTCGCCCCGAAGCAGTCTCCCTGTCAGCGTGGGAGATTGCTTCGCCAGGTAACCTAACAGGTTGCCCGGCTCGCAATGACGTATGGGATATGGTTGAGTCACTCATTGTTTTCTTTTTTCGGGAAGAGACTATTTAGCAATCTCTTCCACCAGGACGGATTAGGCCGTTTTTTGGATTGCGGCTGATCCGGTTCCTCATGTGGCATGGTTATCGTAATCATGATGACACCTCCGGGAGGGAGGGTGGCAGGTGTTGCCGAAATGAAGTTTCGGTCGGTGTCAGGTGTCAGGAAGGTTATCAATCTTCCACCTGACACCTGACACTGGAACACCTGACCCATCCTTACGCCAGCACCTCCTCCATCCCAGTTTGCAACAACTGGAAGAAACGAGAGTTGGCGTTTGTCGCAAGGTATTCGCGTGGGCCGTGTTCGACGATGCGCCCATGTTCAAGGATCATTATCTGGTCGGCACGCTGCACGGTCGCAAGACGGTGAGCGATGATGATTGCCGTCCGGTTTTCAAACAGTTTGTCAACGGCTCGTTCAATGAGCTGTTCAGTGGCCGGGTCAAGCCGGGATGAGGCCTCGTCGAGGATGACCAGACCGGGGTCTCGCAGGAAAACACGGGTGAAGGCGAGGAGTTGGGCTTCCCCAGCCGACAGGCCGCCGCCATCTGATTCAAGTTCGGTGTTCATCCCATCAGGAAGGGTTTCGACCCAGTGCCAGAGACCGAGGTCTTTCAGTACTTCCTCCACGCGGGCATCGGGGATGCTCCGGTCGAAGAAAGTCAGGTTGTCTCGGACCGTTGCCCGGAACAACTGCACATCTTGCGTGACCATCCCGACGCGGGTTCGTACATCATCCAGCTTGGGTTGGCGAAGGTCTACCCCGTTCAGGCGAATGCCGCCCTGCGCGGGATCGTACAACCGGAAGAGCAGGCGGGCGATGGTCGTTTTACCACTCCCCGTCCGTCCGAGCAGACCGAGCACCTGACCCGGCTGGAGACGAAAATCCACGTTTTCGAGGGTCACATCATCGCCGTTGTAGCTGAAGGTGACGCCATCGAAATCCAGGGCCAGTATCCCGTCTGGGACCGGGTCCCCTTCCCCGTCCTGGGTTGCGGATTGCATCCCGAACAGTTCTTTGATCCGGGCGATGCTACCCCCTGCGCGTTGCAAGTCCTGCATCTGCCGGGTGATCGTTTCCAGCGGGCGGCGCAGCATCTCGTTGTAGTGGAAGATGATGTAGACCGCGCCGATGGTCAGGATTCCTTGTTGAAAGAGCCAGGCACCCATCGCCAGAGCGGTGATGTTGCCGAGGGTGAACGTGACGAGCGAGGCCAGCCAGATCACACTGCCTTTGACCCAGGCTTTGCGAGTGTCCCGTAGAAAGACCGTGAGGGTCTCGGAAAAGCGGCGGAGAATGTAAGGGCCTGCACCCAGCGCGGCGATGTCTTCCGTTCCGGCCAGCCGTTCTTCGAGGAAACCGAAGAGTTCGGAACTGGCTTCCCGGGCTTTTTCCCATTGCCCTACAGCGAAAGGGATGACCCGGATGAGGACAAGGACGGTGATGAAACAAAAGCCCAGAAAGGCGACGCCCACCCGCCAGTCCTCCAGGAAGAGCATGACCAGCACGCCGATGAGCAGAACGCTGTTCCCCATGATCTCCACGACGAAGTGGGAGAAGAAGTTGGAGAGTTCGTCCACGTCGGAGTCGACACGTTCGATCATCTCGCCGGGAGTCTTCAGGTTGTGAAAGCGCATATCCAGACGGAGGCAGTGGAGGGCGAGATCGCGCCGGAGGGCGTTGGTGGCTCGCCAGCGGACATCCTGCCCTGCGTAGGTCGTGGCCGCGCTGGCGACTTCTTTGATCAGCGCCAGGGTCAGGAAGATGATCGCGAGGCGGGTCAATTCTCTCACCGGGGTTCCTGTCGTTGCCCCGTCAATGAAGGCGCGCACGATCTGTGGGACGAACAACTGCAAGCCAACGGCGCTGAGCAGGAGTCCGAGCATGACCGTGGCGCGTTTCCATTGCGGGCGGAGGTAAGTTCCGAGGAGGGACCAGTATTCTCGTATGGGGATGTTCATTTTTTATAGCTCCGTGTTTCCTGGTTCATGAAACTTGCGGTAGTTAATGAGTTTCAATGTTTGTTTTGTGACAGTTTTTCGCCACGGAGGCACTGAGTACACGGAGAAAAGCTCTATGCACTCCGCGGCTCTGTGGTTTATAGATTTTTCAAAACTTCATATCGTTTGGCTTCGTTCACTGACTCCGCCAAAGCGAGGTAAACGGTGAGTTCATACACGCCCTTGGGCGGGACGTTCACGGTTTCAAACACATTGAAGTGCACACCGTGCGTACCCCAATCCATTGCCAGAAGTTGTTGCCAACCTGTGGCATGGACGGCGATCATAGCGTGACCGGTATCCGGGTTTTCGATGGCTACCCAGGGGCTTGTTACGGCCCAGGTCATGTGTGGCGTGCGTTTGCGATGAAAAGCAGGCGTGTGCGCCGCACCATTTTTGTGTGTGCCATCTACCTGGACGAAGGTTAAGAAACCGGGTTCGGCTTTGCGATAGATAGAAGTCTGGTTCACCAGCCGGAAGGTAGTTCTTAACAGGTTACTTCCAGGCAAAGTCAGGTAATCCAGTTCGGCGCACAGGCCCCGGAAGGCTTCACGCGTCAGTTCGCTGGTCAGCCGGAGACCCTGCCAGGATAAGTTTTGTGCATCCGGCACAGTTACCGGCGCAACGTCGAACTTTTCCTTGTGCAGTTTTCCAGGCCAACCGCCTTCACCGGGTTCGTGCAGGATGGGACGCAGACCGCCGAAGAAAGGTTTCATCCAACTCAGTTCGCCCTCCTCGGGGAAGGAAGTGAGGAGATGGTTGGTTTCATTTCCGGTTTCCTGCCAGGAGATGATGCAGCCGTGAAAATCGGGGGCGACGGTCCACTGGTTGCGGCCATTGTGCAGAGTCCAAAGGGGATGACCTTCCCGTTCTGATTGCTCCGTTTCTATGGCTTGGGAGGCATCGCCCAGGCGTAGGATGGTGAACGGCTGAACCCGGTCAAATAGTTGGGTTTCCAGGCGGATTTCGCCAGCGTACGCGCCCACTTTGGGGTATTCACCTTTCAAGATGATGGAGGTTACCGCGGGGTTCGTGCGATCCAGGCTGGAGATGGGCATCCGGTCGGGATCGGTGTCCCACCCCAGGGGGGGCTGGATCGTGATCTCCCCGTCCAGTTTGTACTCGCGCGTGGTGGTGATCCGCAGGTCGGCGGCGATCTGATTGTTGAGGGTCATCAACGGTTTATTGAATGTGATGTCAAGGTACGATTTTGTTTCGTCTGCCGGTGCCTGAGGCAGATGTTCATGGGTTGTGCCACGCAGTCGCCGCCAGGTTCGTTGGACGGTTTGCCAGTCACCAGGCCCGGCGTACAGGTAAAGCGGGGCAACGTGGCGGGTCTCGAAGGGGGCAAGCGCCGGAAGATCAATATAGAAGAAGTGGCGGCCCCATTCAGCATCCAATTCTTTGAGGCCTTTTGCAGGCCAGACAAAGCCCACAACGTTGCCCAGCGACTCGTAGGCGAGCCATTCTTCCGCATACCGGTCGAGCTTTTTGGGGATATCGTTTTCCGCAATGCTGAACTGCGACCGGTGCTCGTGGACAAGACGTTCCTGTAGTGGGATGGTGATCATGCTATCGCTTTCGTGTTCGGTGCGAATAAACAGGCGTTGCTGGAGGCCTTCGCGAGTTTCTTCCCTATTGTTGCTCACCCAACTACGGACATGGATCAGCGGGGAGGCATTGATGGCGATTTCTCGCCCGACGACAATGCCGGGGAAGCGGGTGGAGCGGACGGTCATAATGGCTTTGGCCGCTCTGTCTGATTGGTGTAAGTGCAGGTCGTATTCCTGCTCGTGCAAATCCAGCGGGACAAACGCCGGGCCGACTTCCTCCATCAGTAACGCTTCCTCGCGTTTCAGGTCTTTATTCCAGATTTTCGCTTCACCACTTTTGGCTTTGGCAGTGATGCGGAAGTAGTCGTTTTCGAGGATGAGTTCTTCGTCACCTTCGCCTGCTGCGTATCCGCCGGGAGTGATGGCTACCACGGACAAACACTTGGGCTGGGTGGTTACGGTTGTGCCTGCATCGTCGAATTCCACGCACATTTCCAGGGGATAAAAGCCACCTTTTTCTGCCGTCAGGGTGAGAGGAATTCCGGCGTACCCTTCGGAAGGGGTTTCGAATTCGCTCGTCTGCCAACTGGCGGTCACCCCAATGGGAAGGTTGAGTTTGACCATCCCGGCCAGGGAACGCTTCGCACGGCTGCGAAGTTGCAGATGGACGGTTTGAGAGACACCTGGCAAGAGCGTCACCACTTCAGGATGCAGGCTGAATTCGATAGCAGGCCGGTAACGCAGGCCGGTGCCGAACTCCAGTTTCTGCCCACCGATTTCGAGTTTCGTGGTGATCTTCGGGGTGGGAAGATCATGGTGGTCGCTGCGATACTTGGGGGCATCGGGGGCAACGCGGAAGGTCGCAGTCGTCATTTTGCGCTCACCAGGTTGGAGGGAGTACGATTTACGATGGGTGATTGCGATCCCCTCATCCCCTTTGGCAGACAGTTTGACGGTCAGGGGAGCATCGCTTTTGTTGATGACTTCCCATTCCATGGGGTAGGACACGCCCTGGGCGGGTTCACTCTCCCCAACCCGGGCGTAGGCGGCCCATGCTGGAGTTTCGGTAAAACCGCTGGTTGCGAACCCGGTCAGGGATTGTGCATTCCGGTCGAAGACGGCTTCGATCTGGTCACCATCTTCTTCCCAACGCAGGATGTATACTTTCGTATCGCCGGTGCAAGGGTGGCGCATATCGTCTTCGACTTGTTTGAGGTCGCGGCGGTAGGTTTTGTACCAATCGTGTTTGTTAAAGTACTCTTGTGCGAGCGGGTGCAAACGCACAGCGGGAAGGTAGTTTTCCATGTAAACGCTGGTGCCCGGTTCCCAGAAAAAGCCGACTTTTTTGTAGAGCGGCATGGCTTTCAGGTTGGCAGGCCAGGTGCCGATGGTGACACGGTCATAGCCATTTTCAACGGCCCAATCCACCATGCGGACGAGCATCCGGCGGGCAAGGGATTTGCCCTGGTGTTCGGGATGGACGTTGAGCAGGGCGACATAAGCCGAGCCGGGGCGGGTGGCAGTGTTCCAGAGATCACCGTAACCGATGACCTTGTCATCACTGACTTTGCTGGCGTTTTCAGTACTACCGTTTTCATGGTTGTTTTTGGCAACGATGAACCGGACAATCGCTTCGACCCGATCCATCCAATCGCGGATTCGTTCCTCGGTCATGGGAACACCGTCGGTAAAGGTGCCAGGCCATTGGTCGTCGGATTCGTTCCACATTCGGGCTAGTCCAGCGTCAAAACGGTGGTCATATTCGTGGAGGGTATAGTTTTGTTCGGTACTCATGATTGCAAGTCCTTTTTTGTCAACTGTGATCCCAGGTGGGTAAAGCGTAAATTTTGAGGTTTTCTATCGTCTTAAACGAAAAGGCCACGGGCTTTTTGCTTTCCGTGGCCTTTTGGGGGAGGGAGTTCCTATGAATTCCTACAAGTTCCCAAGTATTAAACAAAAAAGCCACGGGGCTGTCGCTGGTGCGCCCGTGGCCGGTGGGGGCTAGGGTTTAGAGCCTACCTGGCAATAGACGCACTACGACAAGGCGCGAATCCACCGTTTCCAACGGGAGATTTGGTGATTCGAGCATCATTGTTGATGAACATTGTGTAATTCACGTTCGCGCGTCTCCTTTCAAAGATTCTGGCGTTTTTTTGCCAGTAAAGTTCAGTCTACCATAAGGGTTGAAAAGAGGTCAAGGAATTTAACTGGGTTTTGGAAAAATTGAAATGTTCTCATGCTTCGCGGAACAGACCTTTGGTAATGTAATCCGTCTTTTTCTCTCCCAACAAGCCCATCACAAAATGATAAACAGCGAAGAGTTCCAGTGCAAAGGGTAAATACCCCCCATAGCCGAGTAGAGGCATCTCGAAGATGTGAGCAAACCCTCCCCAGGCGACGGTGTACACCCATTTGGGATAGGAGAAGTAATTCCACATCTCCCAGAAGAAGCCACATATCAGTACCCCCAGAAACAATGCCCAGACCGGGCGCCAGTCGCCGTGCCGGGTGCATTCGGCAAGCGAGCGGTGCCCGAGCCAGATATTGACCGGCTCCAGGATGCAGTAAAGGGAAATCCAGACGAAGGGGAAAAAAGCCCGTGGCCAGATCACCACCGCGAGGAACATCCCCACCCCGGCCAGGGCAAAGCTCCGGGTTACGCGGGGGGTGGGGGGCAGCATAAGCCACTTCCCCGCCTGGCGGAGGAACCCCATCCCGGATAGAAGTTCGGCAGTCCCCAACACGGCGGGAAGCACGGTCGAGAAACTGAGGCTGGAGAGGATCAGGTATTCCAGGTCGGTGAACAGTTCGCGTCCGGCATAGTGCCAGTTTTGGATCCGCCAGTTGAGAATTTCAAAGACCCACCAGATCGGGACGGAGATGAGAAACAAGCCGGTGTATTTGCGCCCACCGCGGGTGAGGAGCGAGGTGCCGTGAAAGAAGGCCGCGAGGGCGTCTACGGTGAGGCAGTAGCCGACCCAAAGAGGGAAAAAACCATACGCGGTGAAGGGAATGGCAGGGGTGAGTGCCCAGTTGAGGGGCCAAAAGATGCCGATGAGGGCAAGGCCAAACCAACCGTGTGTGGAAAAGTTTCGGGCGCGGGCAGAGAGAGTGTCTTCCATGAGAATGATTGGCTAAACTGTTTCTTTTTCTTCCCCGTTCGTTCCGCCATTGCCGGGGCGCAGGGAGCGGAGAAAGGCCATCGTCGCGGACGCAGCCAATTGTCCCTGCATCATCACCCGGTCGGCAAGGGTGCGGGCGCGGCGGAGGCGGATTTCGAATTCGCTGGGGGTGAGTTCGTACAATTCGACCAGAACGCCCTGAGTGCTTTTGGGATGGATGAAGGCGATCTTTTTGCCACCTGTGCCGAGGGTGGGGGTTTCGTTGATGAGGTGGACGCCTTTTTCTTTGAGTTGGGCCAGCATCGCTTCGACATCATCCACTTCCAGGCAGATGTGGTGCATCCCCGCGCCGCGTTTTTGGAGAAACTTGGCGACGCCCGAGGTGTCCGTGGTCGGTTTGACGAGTTCGATTTCGCTTTGGCCGGTAGGCAAGAAGGCGACGACCGATTCCTGGTCGGGCACATCTTCGACGTGGGCAAGGTCAAGACCAAGGGCATCGCGCCAGAAGGTCAGCGCGCCGGGGATGTCGTCTACGACGATAGCGATGTGGTCAATGCGTTTGATGATGGGCATTCTAACTCCATTAAGCAAGGGTTAATTGTGTGGCCCCAAGAATTTATCCCCATTGAAATGAATGAGGTGAGACGGCAATTCGGCAATCCAGACTTCGGTTTCCCATGCGATTTCATTTACAAAACGTTTAAAGGTAGTGAAATCTGGAAAAGCTGTAACGTAAATTCTGTCTGCCGAACAATTCTTGAACATTTCTTCGAGTTCAAGATATCGTTTTGGAGAAACTGGGCCGTGTGAGGTGACTGCTTCAATCAAGAAAAACCAATTTCGAGTTTCATCATAAAGAACAACATCGGGTAATTTGCCGTGATCGAAAACTTGAACCCCTAGGCTGGATAATATTTTTTCTTCGAGAATAAGTGTTTTGCGGGCTGCGTCACCCAGATAGAGCAATTTTGATCCAGGCGCAAAACGAGGCCCAAACTCCTCTACAATAGCTGCTTGTAATTTGTTGTGTTTTCCTGGGGAGAGTTTGTACACTTTGCCCTCTGCAACCTGTAACGGAACTTTATGTTGGTCTCTAATTTTTTGATAAACCTCCAACAATGCACCGCGTTTGCGAAGAAAGTTTTCGCGTTTGTTTTCCCACTCAGATGTTCCAAAGGCTTGTAATGCTGATACGACAGGTTCAGTGAGCGCATAGTGTGTTTTTGGACTGTTTGTTGCTAAGGTAGGATCGTCGGGATTACGAATGACGATGCCAGCTTGCTCAAATTGGTGAAGCACCTGACGGCGAATAGTTTCACGGGTATTTTCCGCGTACTCCCTTCCGTATCTTGCTCTGATATCAAGAAGGATGTCATGAACTCGTAAACTCTGCGTTGTTGCATTATTCCAGGGTGTTTCTTCGGAGAGTTGCGCTAATACCAACAAAGTCAGAGCGGATATTTCGTTTTGTTGTGCAGACGGTAATCCAAGTGCCTCGAGGATTTCTTGGGTCAGTTCGATTTTTCCCATGGTGATTCTTGTCTCCTGTATCATCGGAATATGTTCATCAAGATATTTTGTCTCCCAAAGCATTGAATAAACAACACTATCCACTTTTTCTGAATTCGGGTTTTGAATTCGTTGAACCTTTTCACCTATTTGTTTGATGACTTCCATAGGAGGAAGAGGCAGCGCACGTAGTTCTGTCGCGTTGACCTGTGTATTTCCATTGATAATGCGAAAATACCGGTCAATGAGTGCACTGTTCAATAGGGCTGACAGACCGAAAATTTCCGGGATTTGTAATGTTCCATTTTTCCGGTAGATGAAGTTTAAATGATTTTCAAAACCAACATGAGAAGCAGGAAATTCTTCTGAAATAAATGGGGCAGCAATCAAACGTCGGCGGTCTTCTTTGGCACTGAAGCGGCGGAGCAGAACATAATTCGATTTTGGTACAAGGAGAGAAACTTCATCTTTTGAAATGGCTTGTGGTTTTTTTAGATTTTCTAAGGGCCACTGAACCTGATAGGGTTTTACATTCTGCATCCATAACAAAGGGAGATTCCCATTCGCAATATCATCTCTTAATAACTCTTTTGCTCGGAAAGGTACAACTGGCCCGGTAGAAACCTGAAGTCCATACTTTTCAAAGGAACCCTCCCAACGATCTACGGTATCCAAAATCTGCTCGTCAAAGACACCTGTTGGTAACCGGAAAATCAGGTGCTTACTGCGATGATTGAGAAAATACTTGAAAGAAACGCGTCGAGTAAACTGCTCACCCTGAAGTTGAATATCATTTTTGGAAGTGGAGATGTCCACAAATCCGGTCCAATAGGGCTGTGATTTTGATTGAGATGATTTTTTAAATGTAAAGATCAAATTTTCTTGTAAAACCTCGTCCCTCTTGAAAACATCACCTCTCGCCTGGAATAAATGAACCGACAATGGCGTGGCATCTCGCAAAAACTCGCGGCGAAAGTCAGAGAAGTAAACTCCCGAGCAAAAGCTGCGAGGCACAATAAAACATGCCCTTCCCTGTTCTGTGAGCATTTTCGTGCTCAACGCCATGAAAATTGTGTATATGTTCGTGTGCCCCTTAATTTTCCCGGAAACAGCTTTGACACGCTCATCTTCGCTATTGAGTTTGAAATAAGGTGGGTTGCTCAATATATAATCGTAAAAAGTCCTTCGATTTTGCTTGTTTGAAAATAAAGATGGTTGAGTTTCGGGCAAGCAAGAAAGGATAAAATCTTCTTGAAAAACATGCCAATAAAACGAAATGCCATTTTTTGCTGCCTTCTCGCCCGCTTTCGCAAAAACTAGTTTCGTAATTTCGCACAATTCGGGGTCAATTTCGTAAACATCCGCGGTGATTTCAATTGATTGGTTTTCAGAGATTAACCGTTCAATGACCGCACAAACTAACACGCCTGATCCAACGGCTGGCTCCAATAGTACCGATCCGCTTTGAATTTCTCCTAGTTTCTTAGCCATATTCCGGGCAATTGTGGGAGGTGTCAGGTATTGGCCGCGTGATTTTATCTCCTTTGGCTCTCGCTGACTGAGGATTCGTTTACCTAATTCATAGCTATACTCAACCAGATCGGGAATCTTCGACATTAACGTTTAACCTTTCCTATCGAATGAGTTCTATCAAATCAGAATTATTCACTTGTCGAATTTTTTGGGGTAAACCTTTCACAAAAATTGCTGCAACAACACTCGAACGATATGAAACAGGATTATTTCTGTTTCTTGTTTTAAAGGTTGCTGAACCAAACGTGTGCAAATGCTCCCACCAGGTTCTAAAAACACCTTCTGACAAGGTGGAGTTTTTTAGAATTCCGTTTTTAGGTTTATGCGAACGAACAATGATGTGATGGCTACTAACCTCGATAATATCATTCAATGAGCGTTTTACAAGTGTTGATATGCAAGGATAATTTGAATGCAGAGGGCATTTTGGCAGATGGTCAAGATTTGTTTTTAATTCTTCCCAAATAGATTGCCAATCGGTTTCAGTGCTCATTCTTAATTCTCCAAACTAAAGCTAAATCCAACTCGACGCGTGATACTCGCCCCAGACGCCGCGGAGGGTATGGCAGATTTCGCCCAATGTCACGTCATTTTCGACACACTCGACGAAGAGGGGGAGCAGGTTTTCGCTGGTTCGGGCGGTGGTGTCGAGGTGGGTGCGGAGTTCGTTGACGCGGGTGTTGTCCCGGGTGGCGCGGAGGGCGGCGAGTCTGGCGCGTTGGGAGTTTTCGATGGCGGGGTCTACTTTGAGTTTTTCGAGGGTGAGTGCTTCCTGGATTTCAAAGGCGTTGATGCCAACAACAATATCGTCTCCTGTTTCGACCGCTTGCAGGGCGCGGTAGGCGGCGTCCTGGATTTCACCCTGGACGTAGCCGTTTTGGATCGCGGCCAGTGCGCCGCCCATTTCGTCTATTTTGCGGATGTATTCGGCGGCCCCGCGTTCGATTTCGTCGGTCAGGTATTCGATCACGTAGGAACCGGCGAGGGGGTCAATGGTGTCGGCGACGCCGGATTCGTGGGCAATGATCTGCTGGGTGCGGAGGGCAATACGGACAGCTTTTTCAGTGGGGAGGGCGAGGGCTTCGTCCATGCTGTTGGTGTGGAGCGATTGGGTCCCGCCCATGACGGCGGCGAGAGCTTGCAGAGCGACACGGACAACGTTATTTTCGGGCTGTTGTGCGGTGAGGGTGCTCCCCCCTGTCTGGGTGTGGAAACGGAGCATCCACGATTTGGGGTTTTTCGCGCCAAATCGTTCGCGCATGATTTTCGCCCACAGACGGCGCGCCGCGCGGAATTTCGCCACTTCTTCGAGGAAGTTGTTGTGGGCGTTGAAGAAGAAGGAGAGTTGATCGGCGAAGTCGTCCACGTTCAATCCGGCGTCCATCGCGGCCTGCACGTAGGCGATGCCATCGGCGAGGGTGAAGCCCACTTCCTGCACGGCGGTCGAGCCTGCTTCGCGGATGTGGTAGCCGGAGATGGAGATGGTGTTCCAGCGGGGGACTTCGGCTTTGCAGTAGCGGAAGAGGTCTGTGATGAGCCGCATGGAGGGCGCGGGGGGGAAGATGTAGGTGCCGCGGGCGATGTATTCTTTGAGGATGTCGTTTTGGACGGTGCCGCGCAGGCTGCGAGGTTCGACGCCCTGTCGTTTGCCGACGGCGATATACATGGCGAGCAGGATGGCGGCAGGGGCGTTGATGGTCATGCTGGTGGAGACTTTGTCGAGTGGGATGTCTCGGAAGAGGGTTTCCATGTCGGCCAGGGAGGAGATGGAGACGCCTACTTTGCCTACTTCGCCTTCGGCCATCGGGTCGTCGGCGTCATAGCCGATCTGGGTGGGGAGGTCGAAGGCAACGGAGAGACCGCTTTGCCCCTGTTCGAGCAGGTAGCGGTAGCGGGCGTTGGACTCTTCGGCGGTGGCGTAGCCCGCGTACTGGCGCATGGTCCAAAACCGGCCGCGGTACATGGTGGGCTGGACGCCGCGCGTGAAGGGGTATTCGCCGGGGAAGCCGAGTTTGGCGACGTACTCATCGCCATCTAAGGTTCCGTTTTCGTCGGTGGGGGTGAGGAGGCGGGGGAGGGGGATGCCGGAGGAGGTTTGGAAGTCCGGTTTGCGTTCGGGGAAGTGGGTGAGGGTGGGGTGGAGGGTGTTTTGTTGCCAGTGGGTTTGGGAGTCTTGGAGGGTCATGGGGGAGCCTGCGGGGAGGGTGTTTTTAACGCAAAGACGCCAGGATGGAAAGGCGCAAAGGTCTTGAAGAGGATAAATAGATTATACCGGATGTGGTACCATCCTTGATTTATAAGGGGTTTTGGGGTGGGAGGGTAGGTGTATTTTCCCCTGGGGAGTGGGACAGGTGTCATGGAGTTTATCCAATGATCTTGTCGTATTCAGCGTGTGTTCCAATCCAAAACCATAAAATCCCCTCGTTCACGTCAATCCCCAAAGCACGATATTTGATTCCCACCCGAACCGACC
>DATDOR010000718.1:0-4241 GCA_035293165.1 Anaerolineales bacterium
GTCTGGGTTTCAACCGGACATTTTTGATTCCATCCCCGGCGAGGCAGCCTATCGCCCCCTGCGGCGGGTCAACCTGGTGGCCTGGAATGAAGGCACAACCCCGCGTGAGTTGCGTTCATTCGCAGCGTTACAAGAAGCTGAAACTGCCGGGGAAGTGTCCATCGCCCAGCCGGGAATTGTGGTCAACATGCCCGTGCTGGTCTGGCCAGGGGGACACCGGTAAGAAGATGGAAAAAAGGGGATTGAAAGAAATCCTGTTCAAATCGTAACTGCTCAGGTATAGAGAAGAAAACCTCCGCTTTAACCGCATAAGCAATTTTGCCTAAGGACATACGCGCCAAATGGCGCTTGTGATCCGTTTTTGTCCACCATACAATGTGAGTGTCGTCTGGGCATTAATACCATCAGAGGTGCGCTCAAGTGAACTTGTGGACTGCTTTCATCCTTCGCTTTTTCAAAGGAATCATCATTGTATCGATTCCAGTCCCGTTGGTGCTTGGTTCTGTCCGGCTATTACTCACCCTGGTCATCGGCTTACTCGCCGTCGTCGCCTGGCAGGCCTGGTTTGTCGCCTTCCATGAAGTGTTCTTTGCACCAGGCTCCTGGACCTTCAACTATACACACACCTTAATCCGCCTCTTCCCTGAGAAATTCTGGTTCGATGCCGCCCTGACAATCGCCAGCCTCAGCCTGACCGGTGGCCTGTTATTGGCCCTGGCCGGTTGGCGTTGGCGGTTTCAATCCCCCTCAGAACCGGTCAAGTTCCGCCAAACTTTTAGACACTGCCAGGATAAAAAATCATGAAAACATCCACTCGTAAAGAACGCCAACGCGCTCGCCAGCGGCAGAAACGCGTCCGGAGCATCCTATTTGCCGCGATTGTACTCGGCGTACTGGGCCTCGCCGGTTACTTTCTGAAAACTGCTTTCTTTCGACCCGCGCCTCCACCCATGGCCGGGAATGTCATTGACGTCGAAGCCGCGATGTCTGGGTTTGACCAGAAAGAAATCCGCGTCAAAGCCGGGGAACCGGTGACCATCCGCCTGACGAGCCTGGATAATTCGCATCACACCGATGGGGGCGGCCAACATCAATGGGCCGTAGATGAACTGGGGGTGAGCATTGTTGCCCAACCCTTGAGTTCCAACTATGCTACCTTTACCCCCGACAAACCCGGCGTATACACATTTTATTGCGACATTTGCTGTGGTGGGCGCGCCAACCCGACGATGCAGGGCGCCTTGATCGTGGAAAGTTAGCCGATGAGTACCACCCATCTTCGCCGGATCGTCGTGTTCTCAACTTTGGGGGTCATTGCGCTTGGCGCCATGGCCCTGACCGGCTTCTGGCATCCCAACGCGCCAGCTCAGGCCGTGCAGATGTATTTACCCCAGATCACCCTGCCAACGGTCCTGATCGCCGCCGCGCTGGATGGCATCAACCCGTGCGCTTTTACCGTTCTCCTGCTGTTCATTACCGCCATGCTGGCGTCCCTCCGGGCGGATGAGCAGGCGGTCAACGCCCTTCGGCTGAGACTGGTTGGGATGGGAATCGTTTACATTGCCGCCATTTTCTTGACTTATCTGGCTCTGGGTGTCGGATTACTCAAATCGCTGGACTTCTTCACCCGGCAACACCTCCCGGCCCGTTTCGGCGCACTGCTCGCCATCTTGTTTGGGCTGTGGATGCTGAAAGACTACTTTCTGCCCGATACCGGGTGGCGGCTGCAGGCCCCGGGGAAAGTGGGTGTATTGGCCCGCAAGTCGGCCCAGAAAGCGACCATCCCGGCGCTGATTGTGGGCGGGTTTCTGATTGGTTTATGCACCGTCCCCTGCAGCGGGGCGGTTTACCTGGGCGTGTTGAGCCTGTTGGCCTTACAGCCGACAGCGCTGCTCGGGTACGGGTATCTGGTTTTATACAACGTGATCTTCGTTCTGCCGCTGGTAGCCATCCTGATTGCCGCCTCCGCCCGGCCCACCCTCAATCGTCTGGCTCACTGGAACCTGCATCACAAAGAAGGGGTGCGTCTGGCGCTGGGGAGCGGTGTCGTGGCCATGGGGTTGTTGATCCTGGCAACCGTTTGAGATATCCCATGATGGCCTCGGCATGTGATCCTTCCCGAATTAGGGAACGATGTGCAATAAGCCAGCATAACTGCTCCTTGATTCACCTGCCAGGATGAGGCGAAAGGAGTTTAGATCCAACAACTGCCACGATGTCTGCCAATCCCTCCAGCCGGTTCCTTCCACCCACTGGGCCGAAGACCCTCTCAAGTAAGCATAACTGCCATCTGGGGAGAATCCGTCGAACCAGAGTTGATCTACCTGATCGACGCGTACATGGATACGCTCCTGTAAAGTTTCTGCATCAAGGGCATATACATCTCGAGTGACCATCATATCAAAGCCAAAAGGCCTGACGATTTTACCTTTGACAACTAATAGGGTCTTGCCATCGGGGGCGAGCGCGAAATCAGTGAGCAGTTCGTCAAGATGATTGATTTCGCGCATTCCATTGGTTGCGCTCACGCGCAGATCTGTCGCTTTGAGCATGCCCATTTCAGTTTCCTGGCTGAAAACGTAGAGTCGCTCCCCATCGCGGCTTAAGATAACGCGCGCGCTCAACTCGAGACCTCCTTTTGCTTCAGCGGCAGGCACCCATGACTCTGATATCCGTTCGAGGAACGATTGCTGCGGGCGGATGTGTGTTTGCTCGGTGACGGTTCCGCTTAGGGATCATCTAAAAATTACTTCCCGAATCTGGGACGAATCGTGTAGTTCCAGTTAGGGCAAGTATCGTGTTTTTCGATCATTAACAACTTCATCTCCGTGTCAGTGACAGAGAGGCCTTTCTGGTAGGTTGTGTCAAAAAGCGTGGCTTGAACACGCAACCCGGCTTCGGTTTTGGTGGAACGCAAGCCATCCAGCAGGATGTCGTAAGAAGCCAAGGGCGTTCCAGCCCAAGTGCGGCTGATTTGGCTGAACAAACGGTGTTCAATCGGGTTCCATTTAGAAGCGCCCGTGGGATAATGACATACGGTAACGGCCAACCCGAAAGCATCGGCGATTTTGACCTGTAATTGCTGTTTCCAGCGCCGTGGCCGGGAGCCATTACTCCCGCCCCCATCAGCCAGGATGAGTAACTCAGGTACCTCGGGAAAACGACCAGCCCCGAATTCTCGCCACCACCAGGCCAGCGCATCGACCGCAAATTCAGGGGTATCCGCGGATTTTCCTACGGCAACATAACCCAGGTTGTGGGCCAAGTCGTAGAGGCCATAGGGAATCGCATGACCGTCCGCGTAACTGGGAAAATCGTGCATATTGACCGCCTGGGCGGCTTGACACCACTGCGTGCCCCGGTTGTAGAAAAGCCCGATCAGTTCTTTCTTCTTGCTGTCGACGCTGATACAAGGCCAACCGGCCCTCAAAAAGGCATTTCTTTGACTGATAAGGTACTGGAATTGCCGGTCTCGATCCGGATGCGGTTTGGGATGCAGCCGTTTGACGTTGCTTTTGGGACGAATGTTCTGCTGGTGGAGCAGCCGCCGGATCGTTTCGCAACTCAACTGCACGCCCTTGTGCTCATGCAGCGCCTGCTGCACTTTGTGGAGGCTTTGACGGATCCAACGCGAATGCGCTTGGGGCTCACCCGCCACCTCATCCTGCACCACTTCGGTTAGCTGTTGTTCAAGTAAAGGCTCTTTTTTTCAACCAGTGGCCGCCCGGCGCCCGGCAAGCGCACGCGATCCACAGGGCGATGGACCAGATCCTCAGCTAATTCGGCTTGCCCGCGCCGGATCGTTTTCTCATCCAGACCGGTAATCTGGCTTACCAGTTCCACGCCTTTTTGCGCGTGACGATTAGCTTCCACAGCCGCGTACCAGCGCCTCTGTTGCTCATCCAGCCGGCTCATGACCACGTTGATTTGATGATGAATTTTTCGCTCTATGGGATCGCCTTCCTGGCGACATTGCTCGCACTGACACTGATGAATTGGTTTTGTACTCATGTTTGCTCATCCTTACTTTACAGTGAGGATACTACATTTTCGGGAAGTTATTTTTGGACACTTACTAAGTGCGTACGCAGGTGGGTGGTCATCGCCCACCCGACCACGCGGCGGCTCCAGGCATCCACCACGACGGCCAGATACAGCGGGCCCATCCAAGTCGGGACATAGGTGATATCGGCAACCCACAGGCGATCGGGCCCCTCCGCTGAGAAATCGCGCTGCACCCG
>DATDOR010000719.1:0-4563 GCA_035293165.1 Anaerolineales bacterium
AAACACCGCAGCCCGACCCGGACCCCCTCGTGATGCATGCCCGCCGTGAAGCTGCTGTCCGCCGCCTTGCCAGCCAGGAAGTGTCCGCCGACATCGAGCATTTTCTGCAACCCTTCGCACCACTGCTGGAACGCAATCCCCGTGCGATGAAACGGTTGGTCAACGCGTACAGCGTCTACCTTGCCCTTGCTATGCTCGCTGATGTTGAACTCATCAACAACGATGACAAGAAAAAACGCTTTGCCCTATGGACGATCTTCTCGCTGCGCTGGCCCTCCATGGCCGAAAAACTGGAAAAAGACCCTGAACTTCTCCCTCCCATGCTGGAGATGAAAGCGGATGGGCTGGGTGACGATTTAACGGCCTTAGTCCGCGACGAAGAAGTCCAACGCGTGCTTCACGGCGAAGCGAAAGGGGTAGGTGTGGCCCTGGACGCAGAAACGATCATGCGTTTGTGGGGGTTACAGGCTTCAACCAGTACAACGGTGGTGGCATAAAGCCATCAAGTGACACGCACTTCTAAAGTGCATGTCACTTCTCACTTTTCGGGGACATGAAACGCCTCACTCCTTTCATCCTTACCCTGCTCCTCATCGAATTCCTGGACGAACTGGTCTTTGGCGCGCGGGAGGCGGCGTGGCCGTTGGTGAGGGATGATTTGGGGCTGACGTATGTGGAAATCGGGCTGCTGCTGGCTATACCCGGATTTCTTGCAAATTTCATCGAGCCGGTGATTGGCGTTTTGGGGGATGTGTGGAAGCGGCGGGTGCTGGTATTGGGTGGGGGGATTTTCTTTGCGGGGGCATTGCTGCTGACGGCGTTCAGCCAGAATTTTTGGGTCTTACTGCTGTCTTTTGTGATTTTCTATCCTTCATCGGGGGCGTTTGTCAGCCTTTCGCAGGCCGCGCTGATGGATGAGGAACCCGACCGGCACGAGCAGAACATGGCCCGGTGGACGTTTGCCGGGTCGTTAGGCGTGGTCGCCGGGCCGCTGGCTTTGGGCGCAGCAATTTGGCTAAATCTGGGTTGGCGCGGGTTGTATGCGGTGTTTGGAGGGTTGACTTTGCTGTTGGTGGTGTACGCTGCACGGTACCGGTTCCCGGCAAAATCTCCTGTTCCCAAAGAATCGGATGAAGTTCCCTCCCCCGGTTTCCGGCAGGGGCTTCGCCTGGCTTTCCGGGCACTCAAACGCCGCGAGGTGCTGCGCTGGCTGGTGCTGTTGGAGTTTTCTGATTTGATGTTGGATATTCTGCTCGGGTTCCTGGCGCTGTATCTGGTGGACATCGCGGGGGGGACGCCTGCCCAGGCCGGGATTGGGGTGGCGGTGTGGTCGGGGTTTGGTCTGTTGGGAGACTTTTTGCTCATCCCCCTGTTGGAGCGGGTGAAAGGGTTGGATTATCTTCGGGTGAGTGTGATCGTCGAGATGATTTTATATCCCCTCTTTCTTTTGATGCCCGGCTATTGGATCAAGTTGGTGATATTGGGGCTGATGGGGTTGTTCAACGCCGGATGGTATGCGATCCTGAAAGGACAGTTGTACGCGTCGATGCCGGGCCAAAGTGGGACGGTGATGACGCTGGGGAGTGTATCCGGTCTGGTGGGGCAGCTCATCCCGCTAGGGGTGGGGATGTTCGCCCAATGGTTGGGGTTGGGGTGGGCGATGTGGGTCATGCTGCTTGGACCGGTGGCGTTGTTGGTGGGGATTCCAGGTAGAATCAAGCCATGAACCCTTTTATTGCCCATCTGGTTGGTGACTTTCTCTTACAAAACGAATGGATGGCAATGAACAAGCGGAAAAGTTCGTTTGTTTGCCTTATGCATGTTTTGGTTTACATGCTGCCTCTATTTCTGACGCATTTGAATTGGTGGCAGTTACTGCTGATTGGCGCCACCCACTTTTTGCAAGATCGGACGGATTTTGTGTTTTGGTGGGTGCGGAGCTATAAACGTGTGCCGAAAGAACACTGGGGGATTATTCCCTTGTTGGTGGATCAGGGATTTCACATTCTAACGATTGAAGTGGTTATCCAATTAGGGCTTTTGCCTTCTTTCTAGACGTTAAGCCTGGGATACTGACGACTGCGCTTCCAGCGCGAGACATTGCTGGAAGAGTTGTTCCGCTTTCTCCATGTCCCCATTTTCGCGGGCGCGCTGCCCGGCCTTTTCCAGGTATCGTAAAGCTTTTGCCGGGTCACCGGCGTTTTGCCAGTGATAACCCAGGGTTTCCTCGAAGGGAACAAGGTCGGTAGGGTTGGTTTCCATCCATTCGGCAATCTGGCGGTGCAATGGCCTGCGTTGGGCGTATAACATGGCATTGTACGCCGCTTCCAGGACGCCCAGATGGGAGAACTGGTAGGTTGTGCCGGTATGGGGGGTGATCAGTCCGGCTTTTTCCAACATTTGCAAGGTCGTGGACAGGTGGATTTTTTCTTCCTCTGACGGGAAGATGGCCGCGAGCAAATCCCGGTCAAACTCAATCCCGATCGCACTGGCGAGTTTTAAGGCCGATTGCTCAACAGGTGAAAGACGATCTATCCGGCTGATCAGGGCAGACAATTCTAGCGGGGTAAATGATTCCCCGATTGGGCGGTAAACTGGGAAAGATTCTGTCCGGCCTTTGACCCGGATGGGGGGCAGAACCTCGAACGTGATCTCGCCCTGAGCGGCTTCGTAAATAGCCTGGTCGCACAGGATTCCCTGTTCGGCAACCTGCATGAGCCGGGCGGCGAGGTTCGTCCGGTTGCCTATGACCCCGTAGGTGCGCCGGGCTGATCCCCCATACGCACCCACCCGCATTTGTCCATAAGTAACCCCAATTTGAACCCCGGTAATGTAATTGAGTTCAGCAGGGATGGTTTGCAGGGTCATGGTCGCGCGCACTGCCCGCACTGCATCGTCTGTGTGAGCCAGCGGTGCGCCAAAGGCCGCATAGAGATAACTCCCCTTATCCCCAAAAGTGATTTGTAGGATCGCCCCTTCATGTTGCGAAATTACCGACTGGACCCACCGGATATAAGCGTCCAGCCTGTCGCCTGCCATTTCATCTCGATCAAAGTCAATCCCGCGAAACTGCAAAAAGAGCGCTGCCGCCGGGCGCAGTTCCGCGAGAAACTGCTTTGCGCTGCTGCGGACTCGCTCAAAAACCGCCGGGTGCAGCCAGGGACGGCAGACTGCTTGTGAGAGTGCATCGGCCGGCAACACGGGCCAGGGAGTGGGGATAACGGGTTGGTTCAAACCAGAAATGACGGCAAACGCTTGCTCCGTTTCTGCGGTTGTGCGCCATTCTTCGACTTTCAATTTTTCCCGGAAACGCTCTGCGATTGTACCGTCTACAATGATTTCCCCTTTTCGTGCAAGATGTTCTGCAGCGGCCAGGAGGTCCAGTTTGTGCCCGGCGATGGCTTCAATGATTTGATCGGCAGGATCGCCTAGCAAAAAACGCCGGACTGTTCCCGAAACGACGGCAACTTTGATGGAAAGGGACGGAGGCGATCCCAGGGGGGTGATCAGCGTTTCAAACCGGGTCATAGCAAGCTGTAACAAGACTGCACAGGCCGCCCCGCGCATCCCCTCGTCTTCGTCAAACCAGCAGGTCATCGCATCGCCGCTGAAACTGATCACGCTTCCTCTGTAAAAGTGGACCTCCTCCACCAATGCGTCGAAAACCTGGTTAATCAAGCGGGTCATTTCTTCTGCGCCACGCGTCCGGCCTAATTCCTGAACAAAAGCGTTGGTCAGGGGCGTGAATCCGGAGATGTCGGCAAACAGGGCTGAGCCGCTGGCCCGGTCAGGCAAGCTTTCCCCACGAACGAGGGCGTGGCGGCGATCCATTGGCAGGTAGACGCTCAAAGGTTCTTTCAACGCCCGTTTCATCTCTTCCATGTCCAGGCGGAGTTGCTCTAATTGTTGTTTGAGCCGTTGTTCCCGCAGATGGACTTCGCGCGCCATACGCTGGAAGACACGCGCCAGGTTTCCGAGTGCGTCTTCCCGTGCGGCGACGGTGGTCAGGCTTTCCGGGGCATACGCGTTTTCTTGCACAGCTTCCGCGGCCCCGATCACATGCCCGACCTGTTCCAAATATTCCAATTCCAGATCTCGGAGGTGTTTTTCCGCCAGGGACGCGTTGAGTCGGGCGCGGAGCAATGTGCGTTGGACGGGCTTCGTCAGATAATCGGTCGCTCCGATCTCGATACAGCGCACTACGCTGTCGAGTTCGTCCAGAGCGGATATCATGATGACGGGGAGGTAATGGAGTTTGGGGTCTTGCTTGATTTTTTCAAGCAGTTGGTAGCCGTCCAGTTCGGGCATGAGGATGTCCAGCAAGATCACGTCCACCCCTTCCTTGGATGGGTTTTGCAGGTAATCCAAAGCCTGGATGCCGTCCACTGCCTGGGTGACGCGGTGGCCCTGGTCGGTGAGCATCTTTTGGAGCATCATGCGGTTGATTTTGTTATCGTCCACCACGAGAATGTGGCCGCTGTCCTGGACAGAATTAGGATTACTCATTTTGTTTCCTGGGTTCTTTGGGAATCGGCGGGGAGGTCCCCAGATTTTGGGGTGTGA
>DATDOR010000720.1:0-6860 GCA_035293165.1 Anaerolineales bacterium
CTTTCAACCCCGCCAACACGTTCGAAGTGATCTCCTCCCCTCCCACAAACTCGTTCAACGACGCATATTCCCCGCCCGCAAGCACAAACACTTCCACCGAACGCGTCTTGGGGTTGGCGATCCAATATTCGCGCACCCCCGCCTGCTCGTAAGCCTCGAACTTGATTACCCGATCCGTCCGGCTTGTGGAAGGAGAAAGGACTTCGACAATCAAGTCGGGCGCGCCCTCGAAGTATGCGGCCCCAGGCCCAGGCCACCGGTCCTTCGCGATGAATATCACATCCGGGAGCACCGGCCGGGTAGTTTCGGTCAGGTGGATTTCAAAGGGGGCAGTAAGCACGAAACCCAGTTCGTGTTCGGTGACAAACTGGTCTAACCGGGCGGCGGTTTTCATCACGGTAAACTGGTGGTCTATGTTGGGTGCGTTGGTCACGTATAACACTCCCTCGATGATTTCATACCGGCGGCCATCGTCGGGCAGATTCAGATAATCCTGGTATGTCCACTCCCCTTGTTTCGGCCAGGTCTGGTTTTCAATTTCAGATAACATTTCTTGGGTCATGGGTTTGTATCTGGGGTACAAATTGCAATGGAATTCCTGACTGGTTCTACGATTGATTTCGTCGTCATTATACCCCAATACAAAGCCTGCCTAACTTCGCAACCTGATCTTCTCCAGATGCGCGGCCAGGTCCTCCAGGCTGGCCAGGTTATGGACGGGCAGGAAATCATCCACGTGCGGGAGGGCGGCCTGGATGCCGCGCGTAAGGGGTTCGTAGACAGGGGAACCGAGGAGCGGGTTGAGCCAGACCAGGCGGTGGCAGGTACGGTGCAGGCGAGCCATTTCTTTGGTCAGCAGTTCGGGGTCGCCGCGGTCCCAGCCGTCGCTGATGACGAGAACGACCGCGCCGCGTCCCAGAACACGCCGGCCCCAATCGTAGTTGAAGGTTTTGAGGGAGTCGCCGGTGCGCGTGCCGCCTGCCCAGTCATGCACGACATCCGAAACTTCGTGGAGGGCCTGGTCCATGTTTTTGTATTGGAGCTGGCGGGTGATGCGGGTGAGACGGGTGCTGAAGACAAAGGCTTCGACAGGTTGGTTGTGCGCCTGGGCGAGGCCATAGATGAAATGGAGGAGCAGGCGGGTGTAGCGTTCCATCGAACCGCTAATGTCGGCGATGATGACCAGCGGGCGGGGTTTGAACTTGGGTTCGCGGGTCGCCCAGATCATGACTTCACCGCCGGTTTTGTAGCTCTGGCGGAGGGTACGGCGGAGGTCGGGTCGCTCACCCCGTCCGGGGCGGAGGCGGCGCGTCCGGCGTTCCCCCATTTGCAGGGTGAGTTCGCGCATCATTCTCTTTACGGCGTCGAGTTCTTCCCCGGTGAGATCGGCAAAGTTTTTGCGGCGGAGAATTTCGCGGTCGGAATAGGTGCGGGTGACGATCAGAACCGGTTGCTGTTCGCTTGAGTCAGGGTTCTGTTGGGAGTCGGGATCGTCCCCCTGCTCGGACAGGGGAGGCGGGGCGGTACGCGGCCGGGGGGGGCGGCGTTTGATGAGCAATCCCCCCAGACTGAAATTGATCCAGTCCTCCACAGGTTTGTGCCAGAACATTTCAAAGGCCTGGTCGAAGAGCGGGAGGTCTTCCCGGTCGTGGACGAGGAAGGTCCGGGCAGCGTAGTAGAAGTCATTTTTGCGACCAATTTCGATGTGATCGAGGGCGTGGACGAGGTCAATCATTCGCCCTGGATTGACATCCAGGCCTAACCCGCGGAGGAGGCGTCCGAAGAGAAGGAGATTGTGGAGGAAGGCAGGGGCTTCCATCAAAAGAATAGTGAGTGGAGAGTCGAGATTGGATACCTGGTTTCGATTCTTTACGCTCTGTTACGCTCCAACATTCACCCGATCCAAAATCGCTTTTACTTGCTCCCCCTGAATCTTCTCAACGTCGTCCTGGTATTTGAGGATGACGCCAAGGGTTTCTTCGACGATGGCGGGGTCTAAAGCTCTTTGATCGAGGGCGATGAGGGCGGTGGTCCAATCGAGGGTTTCGGCCACACCGGGGATTTTGTAGAGGTCGGTGCGGCGGAGTTCCTGGATGAAGCCGGTGATTTGACGGGAAAGTTGACCGGCAGCTTCGGGGATTTTGGCGCGGACGATTTCGAGTTCTTTTTCGAAGGTGGGGTAGTCAATCCAGAAATAAAGGCAACGGCGTTTGAGGGCGTCGTGGACTTCACGGGTGCGGTTGGAGGTGATGACGACGAAAGGTTTGTGGGCGGCCTGGATGGTGCCGATTTCAGGGATGGTGATTTGAAAGTCAGAGAGGACTTCGAGGAGGAAGGCTTCGAATTCTTCGTCGCTGCGGTCAACTTCATCCACGAGGAGGACGACGGGTTTGTCATGGGAATGTTCGATGGCCTGGAGGAGTGGGCGGCGGAGGAGGTAGTCGCGGCTGAAGAGGTCGGATTCCGAGGGCCGTTCGCCCCGCGCCTCCATCAGGCGGATGTTCATCATCTGGCGGGTGTAGTTCCACTCGTAGACAGCGTGGTGGACGTCCAGCCCTTCGTAACACTGCAGGCGGATGAGGTCGGTGTCGAGGATGTCGGCCATCATTTTGGCGACTTCGGTTTTGCCGACACCTGCTTCCCCTTCAAGGAAGAGGGGGCGGTTGAGTTTGTAGGCCAGGTAGATGGAGGTGGCGAGGCCGCGGTCGGCGATGTAGTTACGTTCGCGGAGGATGGCCTGGAGGGTTTCGATGGAGGTGATGGAGGGCATGGGATTCGAGTTGGGTTGGCTGAGTTGAAATCTATCGCCTGGTTGCCCCGGCTGCTTCAGGATCGAACCCATCCGGCCATACTGTTTTTTTATCGTATATGGCCCAACCCAGGAGTGTGCCTTGTAATTTCGCCTTACTCAGGCGGGCCCCACTCAGATCGGCAGTGGGTAAATGTTTCCGCAATTCGGCTTCGCTGAGGTTAACCTCTTTTGAATAGACCTCGGATAAACTGAACCCTTTCAAGTCAGCCTCGCGCAGGTCAGCACCCTCCAGGTCGGCATTGCGCAGGTCCGTTCCTGCCAGATTGGTTCTACACAGGCTGGCAAAACTTAAGTTCGCTTCCTGAAGATTAGCCTCGCGCAAATTAGCTCCCCATAAATCAGCGCCGCGCAAAGTGGCCCCCTCCAGATTGGCAAAACTCAGGTCTGTGCCGCGCAGGTTGGCGCCTTCCAGGTTGGCCCAACTCAAATTGGCCCCTTTCAATTTAGCCGTACTCAAATCGGCCCCGCTCAGGTCTAGCCGTCCGACAGAGACGTTAAACCAGGAGTAAAAATCCAAGATTTTCTGTACGTGTTCCGGATTAGCGATGATGCACACTCCTCATGATACGCTGGATATTAGGGTAATTATGCCATACAAAATTGAATCTAGTGTTCAATTCCATTACCTCCGCGCGAAATCTGACGAGCAGGTATCAACCCATAAATCCCCAAGGATAAACAAAACGCCCCCAAAATGTTGCTAAGCCGTTCGCACTCTCCCCACCGAACGGCGAAAGAGTTCCAGCCAGGCAGGCAGCAGCATAATGAGGGCAATCGTCCCCGCCAACTGGATGGATCGCCGGGCGTTTAGCAGCGATGTGCCATTATGTTCGAGCCAGTAAGAATTCGTACCTAGCGTGGTAGCTGCGAGGATCGTCAAAATGCCCACCGTCAACGCCAGGATGCGCTGCCAGGGGTGTCGGCCTCGCAGATAAAAGACCACCATCCCAACTAAAAGCACGGCCAATGGAACCATGAAATAAAGGGAATACAACCGGTCCATCTCGTCGAATGAGATGGCGACGATCAGCGGCAAAAGCCCCACCATCAAATAAGAAGGGATGCTCCAGTCTTCCCAAAGGTTGGTAAAGAATTTGACGAAGGGTTTGAGCGAACGGGAAATCGCCAGGGCAACAACGAATGCCACACCCAACGGAATCCACGCCCGCCAGCCCCACAGTTCTCGCCCAAAGATCGGATAACCAAAGAAGCGCAACCCTGGTGTGGAAGCGTGTTGGATATACATCGCCAACACAAACGCCATCCCGGCATAGGGGTACGACCAGCGCGGGAAGTTCCGCACCCAGCCAATGCCAAAACCCATAGCAGGCAGGATTAATAAAAAGGCAAACATATAGCGGCCCACAGTGTCAATCCAACCCGGTACATTCCATTCGTGAGGAAGTTCGAGGGAGATAAGGATCAGGCCAAAGATGAAAAATGGGAGGCTGCCGACGATCACTTCGCCGGTCGTGGATTTTTCAGAGGGGGATAAAACATTTTGGTCAGACATCGTTATTTCCTTTTGTTTGAAAACCATCCAATTCGGTTTTCTCGTATAGTGCGCTTGCCACACAGAAACTGGGAAATCAAAAATTTCTATGGCAATGGTTTTTATAAAACGTAATGCCCCACAAGTCGCAGCTTCACGAACAACGTCCGAAAAGGTGTGCTGCATCTCTTCGCCAAAGTCGGCACGGAATTCGTCAGGATATAGATGAAGCGCTCTCGCAAAAAGCCAGCGGAGCAGGAAAAGTAAAGTGTCCATTCACTTATCGGGGCGAGTTCCTCCATATGCAGAGAACCATCCTGCCAGCAGCAGCCACACCATTCCTACCCCATACACGATCCATTCAGGGACGGGATAATGCACCAAGAACCCCACCGGCAAGGGCGAGAAATACAGAAGGCTATTTTGGGTGTACAGGATCGGGAACATCCACGTAATCGGAAACCCCAACACCAACCACGCCAACCACGAGGTGTGCGGGGACACGCCTTCCGCGAACACCGCCGCACGGACAAATACGACAGCGCCAATCACCATCCCCGCCAATCCGACCAGCGCCATCCAACTGAGCGGCAACTGCCAAGCCTGCATCGCATACCGCGCCAACTGCGTTTGCAGCAAAAAAAGGTTTCCCAACAAATTGACCGCCAACCCCACGAGTAAAAGCTGCGCCCCTCGCCGCCCTTTCCCGCCCAAGCGCTGCCCGGCCTCGCGCAGCACCCCCAACATCAACGGACCGAGGATTAACGAGACACTCCAAAACCACGTCGTAAACAGCAAATTCAACATATCCGCCAGCGTAGAAAAGATCGGTTGTCCGTTTGGCCCCACCGCGTGAAATGACCGGGCATACGCCGCCGGCAGCCCTACCAGCAAACTACCGCCTGCCGCCCACCACAAACCTTTCTGCCACCCCACCCGCATCACTGCGACCGCCACCCCCATCAGGATCGCCAGCATCCACAAATTCACCGGATTGCGGATTGGCGTGGGCACAAACTCCCCCCCCGGCATCCACAACAAAATGGCAAACGGGGCCGCGAGCAACAGCGTCTTCACCCTATCTTTTCGCACCAACGCATAGAGCCACCCGATCAAAAGCAGCGGCAGCACGCCTGCGAACATCACTTGATCCCAGCCCCCCCTCGTCGCTATCTCCGAATTTTGCAGCATCCCCAACACCGGCACGGCCAACAGCACAAACACATACCCGTACCAACTCGCCGCCCAACTCGGCCAATGTGCCTTGTACGCCACCCAAAGCGACCGCCCCACCGTCCCAATCAACGTGCCCCAAAATAAGATAATCACCCCAATCAACAGCACATTCCCGACCCCGGATTCTTCTTCGAGAATGGTGAAATTTTGAAGAACCATCCCCAACGCCGCGAGACAGAGCAACATCCCATGCGGAAACCCCGCCCGCCACGAATCCCGCCACGATCCGGTTTGGGAGAATGCGCCATTCCCCGGCGCGTTGCCCGCCCCCGCCAGTGAAGAATCCATCTCTGTCATCGGAAACTCCTTTCTCCTGCGCTGCATCTCAACCCAATGCTCGCGCAAGAGCGCACCCGGCCAATCGGCCAGTTCGTGAAGAAACAGACGCATCCATGCCCTGCGTTCCTGTTGTGCGTCCAAAGCATCCAAAAAAGCCTCCCGCATTTCCTCGCCAAACGCCTCTTGGAAAGACGCAGGATACCCTTTCAATAAAAGCGCATAGAACCAGGGAATGAATTTCATATCGCCCCCTCACTCAACCGCACCTGCGCCACCTGCACCAAAGCATTCAACCGCTCCACCTCTGCTTTCAAAATCCGGCGTCCCAACTCGGTCAAGGCATAGGCTTTTCGCAATTGCCCGTTATTGTCCGAAATTGATTCTTCTACCCGGTGAATCCAATTATGCTCCAACAAGCGTTTGATCGCCCCATACAGCGTGCCAGTGCTAAAGTTGATGCGCCCATGACTCAACTCCTGGACATCTTTCATAATGGCATATCCATGTTTCGGTTCAGGCGCAAGGCTGAGCAAGATGAAATAGGTTGCCTCGGTAAGAGGCAAGTTGTTTTGAAGATCTTCAGGTATCGTCATAAAAGTTTTCTTCCGGTATTAATCACGTATGTCGGACGACAAGTATGTCGCATAACGACATATTACTGGATAATTCGTTGAGAGTCAAGGAAACTACTCAGCCTGAGTGAAAATGCGATTCCTTCTGCCTAAGGTTGAGCAGTTACGAGTCAAGTAAGTAAGATTGGGGACTGCGATTCACAACGTTTGCACGTGCCCATAACTTCCCTAATATAGCATGGATTAACCCCGGCTAATCTCCCCGATTTCAGTTCGCGGTACAATTTCTCCTACCTGACACTTGACATCTGAAACCTAAACCCCTGATACCCCAAAAGGAGCCTTCCCCATGCAATTCGACCTCTTTGGCGAAGTCCCCCGCCCCAAGACCTCCCTCGATGAACTGCTCAAAGAAATGTACGCCATGACCGACGACCCGCTTGCAGACGCAGGCACGAACGTCGTGATC
>DATDOR010000721.1:0-4552 GCA_035293165.1 Anaerolineales bacterium
TGGGTGCAGACATATACATCGGCGCGTGTCATAAATGGCTGTATCAGTAAAACCTGATTGACTGACAAAAATAAAAAGGCTATACAGAAGTACACACTCGCAGCGAAGTTAAGAGGCGAAACCAAACCACCGCAGGAGTTAAGCCGTGGCTGATTGCCTCATGTTGTATCGTAACGTAACCGAATGGGTTCTGACAGTCAGATACATTTTCATGATAAACGGTGTTTCATGACCTTCTCTGGATGGTCGTCCGTGCAATGCTGGAAAAGTATATTCATCTGCCCAAATATGTGCCGCATCGGGTCGGGGAAGTCCAGGCGGGGAGTAAACAACGCCAGTTTGCGCGCTGGCTGACGAATATGCACATCCCGGAAATGCTTCTCTACCGCCCGTTGTTCAAGACGTTCCTGGCAGACTGGGCCGGTGGAATTGACCCGAATTACGCACACTAGCTCTTCTGGCCAGATAATATCTTTCGGGTCTTCTCGGGTAGATTTCAGACGCTTTCTGAGCGTCACCACTCAAAGTTGCTAATAAATACGCTCCCCCCTTTGACAGGGGGGAGCGAACATCGAGAATACTGTTTGTGCGAAAACATCATTCTGTGGAAATCGTTATGGGTAAGAATGTTTTATCAGGTCCGACCCGGATAGTGCTCCAACCCTCGTTTCCGACAAAATCGGTTGCCTTCACAATCAGGGTTGAAACAACCTCTGCGTTCACGGTAAACGGGCCGGTATACGTTTGTATACTTCCGCCAAAATCCGTCGAATAATCAACTTTGGCTATGCCGGATTCCTCATCCGATGCAGTGATGGTTACCATTACCTCTCCTATAAACCACCCGCTTGGGCTTGTTTCCCCCTCCAGGTCAATGGTTATACCGGGTGGCGTCGTGTCGTTACTGAAATCGGGGCCTACATCCCCTGTGGGGGGCAAAGTCAAGTCAATCGTCCCATCATTTTCAAAATCAACAGCAATATCCGATGGGGTGCCTGTGTTCTCCGGCTCATAAGTTAATTGAGCCTTGCCACTCGACGTAACCGGTACATCAATATACGTTGTAATCCGCTGGACTAGATTTGTATCCACACCTTGCAAATTTCTAATGCGAAGGTCAAAATCATGCGATCCTTGTGATTCTACGGTAACGGTATACGTTCCGCTCGATGGTACGGTGATGAAGACCGCGCCTTCGGCGAGGGCATACCTGCTTCCAGGGATAGCCACCTACATGCGATCTTCCCCTTCTACCAGGCCGGTGTGATTGCCGGCTGCATCGTAGACGTGTAGGTTCACATCCCCAAATGCGGCGATTTGGCCTCCATTTACTTCAAATGGCAAATCACCCATTTCCGGAGGTGTCGGCGGCACGGTATCTCCATGTAAAGAATAATTGTCAAACGTATCCTTTGGGCCTTTATAGAGTGCCGATTCGACGGGTGGATTGGGAGAGTCGTCCAGGTCCCCATGCGTAAAATTTGGAATACTTGGGGGAGTTGATAAAATGGCGCCGACAAATTCAAGAATATAAGACTCTTTTACAAGATCCAAATGATCGACATCGTGTGCATACCAAATGGTGGCGTCCCCGGAATAGTCGTGGCCATTCCCTTGCAAGTCACCGCTATGGAGAGGCACGGTTCCGTCACCATTCGTCGGTATGATGTCGTATTTGATGATTGTTTTCCCCGTTTGCCAATCTGTTGCGAAAATTTCATGAAATACTCCAGGGGTATTCTCCACGCCGCTGCCGACGATTAGGCGGTATGCAACGGGCAGCGATACACTTCCCCAGTCGTCCATTGCATCGGTATGAAAGGCTTCACCAGCTATCGTGAGGGACTGGTTATGGTCGCCCTGAATGAGCGCTTGTGTCTGTTCCCAGTTGAAAGGTACACTGTGTAATTTGAAAAATGCCCCATAAATATTGTAGTAATGAAATGATGGGAGGGTTTGGTACATCGCGGGAAAATTTTGTGCAATCTGTTTTACTGTTGAGGAATTGAGAAGCCCAACGGTACCTAACTCATCAAAAGCGACGACGCTATCCCCAATTCGAAGCGTTTTGAGCGATTTCGGCGCACCAAGATATGGTGTTCCAAGCGAGATAATTTGCTCTACCTTCATTGCCCGATCCGGATTGGACGTAACATAATACCGGGCTAAAAGCCCTCCAAGACTATGCGCCACGATATTCACTTGTGAAGCCCCGGTAGAAGAAAGCACGCTGTTAATTTCGTTATCTAGCAGCAAGGCTGTTTGTGTGAGATCCTTACGCCAATCGTATGCGAATACGTGGACGTCAAAGTTAGCTGTGTTATCCAAATATTCGATTAAAGGTTCGTAAAAATCAACTTCGAAAAGATTAAAGAGCGGTATCGAATCGACGACGCCCGCTTCATAAATGTGATCACAATCGGAAGCAGCATTTATGCCATTTTCAGCAAGAAGCAGGTGGTTCAGGTGGGAATCATTTGAATAATCGTCTTCATCGAGTATTTTCTCAACGGCAACCCATATCTCCTCATCCGTGTTTGCACAGCTATCATTATTCCGAAGTTTCGATCCCATAAGCCCTGGAACAACGATTACGGGAGGTCTTGAATTGGGTACGTCGCCTGCGTCGGTGCTCAAGTCATCAATGAGCCAGTAATTTCCGGTATCATGAAGAATGACGTATGTAAAACATGTTCCAAAAGGCGCATCGATACGTAAGCGCTCCATCTCTCCAGTATTCAGGTTGCTGGGCACGGAAGCGGAGGCTAAGGGAATGCCGTTCCAATATCCCTCAGCAGTAAGTCCATATAAACTGCTCACCCAAACTTGCAAATACGTTGCACACTCGCCGGTGAAATCAATACGACCAGCTCCCTGATTTGGGCCGAGCCAGGCAAAGAAATTTCCGTTGCTATAATAACTTCCGTAAGGATCAATACCTTCGCCAAAATTAGTTGAATGAAAGAGGGCTTTTCTGGTAAAGTTGTGTCTCTCACAACCCAAAATCACACGGAAAAGCCCATGCCAGAAATTTTAGCACTTTTACAAATCCTTGCGCCGCTTTTGGAGAAAACCACTTTGCGCCAGATGAGCCACGTCCTCTTTGGGATGCTGACAGCCAGCGGGCGGATGACGATGCTCGGTCTTTCGCGCTGGACGGAGAAAGGCGGGAGCTACCGCACCATCCAACGCTTCTATCATACCGCGCTGTCCTGGGCCGCCCTCCACTGGTTGTTTTTCAAGGATTGCTTTTTGCGTGCCGAAGATGAGTACATTGGGGCGGGTGATGAAGTGGTGATCAGCAAAGCGGGCAAAGCGACCTATGGCCTGGACCGTTTCTTTGCAGGTCTTCAACAGCGGGTCATTCCGGGGCTGGCGTTCTTTACGCTTTCACTGGTCAATGTGGCTGAAGAACGGGCTTATCCGCTGCAAACGACCCAGGTGGTGAGAAGTGCCGAAGAACAGGCGACCAGCAAAGCCAAAGCAGAAGCGAAGAAGAAGACCGGCGAAAAGAAAAAGCGCGGACGTCCTAAAGGCAGTAAGAACAAGGATAAGAAAGAGGTTGTGCTCACCCCGGAGTTGTTGCGCATCCAGAAGGCTCTGCAAGCCCTGTTGGAAACGCTCAAAGGCTGGGTGAGCCTGAAGTACGTGGCCCTGGATGGCCATTTCGGCAATTATCCGAGTGCCTTTATGGTGCGCCAGACCGGGCTGCACTTGATCTCCAAACTGCGCTCCGATGCGGCTTTGCATGTGCCCTTTGCAGGTGAACACAAGAAACCAGGGCCCAAGCCCAAGTATGGGGCCAAAATCGATGTTCAGGCCATGGAGGACAAATATCTGAAAGAAACCACCATCAAAGATGGCCTGCGAACCGACCTCTACCAGGGCCAGTTTCTCAACAAAGAGTTCGCGTTTGCCTTGAACGTCGTGGTCATCCTGAAAACCAACCTGGAGACTGCGGCCCAGGCCCATGTCATTCTGTTCAGCACAGACCTTGACCTGTCATATGAAAAGATCATCCAATACTACAGCCTGCGTTTCCAAATCGAATTCAACTTCCGCGACGCCAAACAATACTGGGGTCTGGAAGACTTCATGAACGTCAAAGAGACGGCTGTCACCAACGCTACCAACCTGGCGTTGTTCATGGTCAACTTCAGCTTTGCTTTAGCACAACCCTTTCGCCAGCAAAATCCGGCTTCCAGCAACTTGGATTTGAAAGCTCACTATCGAGGTTACCGCTATGCCACAGAAACAATAAAAATGCTTCCGCAAAAACCTGATGGTATTTTATTAGCCGAAATTTTTCAACAGATTGCCCGTTTGGGCGCAATTCACCCGGCTCCTCAGCCATCTGCCAGGCAATAATTGGCGAAGGTATTGTTTTAATAACTCTTTTAGTTCTTGAGCCCGCAGATAGCGTGATTCTCTAAACTTACTGATGATCAGCAAATCCACATCACTATCTGAACGACCGTTTCCTTTGACCAGGGAGCCAAAAAGAATGATTTCGTCCGGGTCACAACAAGCGATGATTAGCTCGGTGATGGCC
>DATDOR010000722.1:0-9807 GCA_035293165.1 Anaerolineales bacterium
ACCACCCTGGTGGAAAAACCGCGTTTCTCCGTCATTGACGCACACAATCACCTGGCGGAACCGTTCGGCGGGGGATGGGATCAGCGCCCGGTCGGGGTACTGCTCGAACAGTTGGCCGCCGCCCACGTCACCCATTACGTAGATTTGGACGGGGGTTGGGGCGAAGACATCCTCCAGCGTCATCTCGAACATTTCAAACGCGCTGCTCCAAAAACCTTTTCCATCTTCGGCGGGGTGGATTGGGACAAATGGGTGGAGTTGGGCGACGCGTTCCCCGAATACGCGGCGAAACGGTTGGAGGTGCAAAAAAGATGGGGCGCGGAAGGGTTGAAAATCTGGAAGCCGTTCGGCCTCCATGTTCGGGATCAGCATGGTGAACGGGTCAAAGTTGACGACCCCCGTCTGGCCCCGATCTGGGAAACCGCCGGGGCATTGAACCTGCCTGTGTTGATCCACGTAGCCGACCCGGTCGCGTTTTTCGATCCCATTGACGAGACGAACGAGCGGTGGGAGGAGATCGGCAACCATCCTGATTGGGCGTTCACCAGCCCGACCTTCCCGCCATTCATAGAAATTCTCAATGGTTTAAAGTCACTCGTCACATATCACACATCAACTACCTTCATCGGCGCACATGTGGGTTGTTATGGGGAGAATTTAGACTGGGTGGGGCAAATGCTGGACGATTGCCCTAACTATTTTATTGACATCTCCGCCCGGCTGGGTGAACTGGGCCGCCAACCGTACACCGCCCGCCGCTTTTTTCTGCAATACGCCGACCGCATCCTGTTTGGCTCGGACATGGGACCGGATTTGGACGCATACCGCCTGTGCTATCGTTTCCTTGAAACCGATGACGAATATTTCAACTACAACGTCTCCGAAGTCCCTGCACAGGGACGCTGGTATGTGTATGGGTTGTATTTACCCGATGACGTGCTGGAGAAGGTGTATCGCAAAAATGCAGAACGAATTTTAGGAGGTCAACATGGCTGAAATCCATTTTTCCCTGATTGGGGAATTCACCCCGACGTTGGAAAATATCATTCATGATTTTGAAAAGCAAAGCCATCATCACGTTCGTATGGAAATCATTCCCTGGGAGGAAGCCTGGCAGCAAATTCTATCCTGGGCGCTCCACGAAAACAGCCCGCATGTGTCCCATGTCGGTTCGACTTGGGCGACCAGTTTATTCCGTATGAATGCACTCCGACCATTTACGTTATCAGAAATCCGCTCAATGGGGAGTCAAATCGCCTTTTTGCCCCAGGCATGGCAAAGCGCGCAATCCGGCGGGTCTGAGACGTGGGCTATTCCCTGGGGAACGTATACGTTCATTCTAGGTTATCGGAAAGATTTACTTCAAAAAGCCAGGGTGGACGAAAAAACCGCGTTTACCACTTTCGACGCGCTCAACAAAACCCTGAAGAAACTTCGTGAATCGGGCTTTAAAAACCCCTGGATCGTTCCCATTGGGCCTGACCACCTCGATACCCTGCATTATGTAGCCAGTTGGGTTTGGGGTGTGGACGGCAGCTTTATCTCAATGAACGCACAACAGGCCACCTTCAATACACCAGAAACCCTTAAAGCCATTACCCAATATTTTGAACTGCTTCAATACATGAAAAAAGTACTGCTTCCACTGGACGAAGATGGTGCTTTGGGAATGTTTGTGCAAGGCGAAGCGGCAGTGACGATTGTGGGAGCAGGGATACCATATAGCTGGATCAGCAATCGTTTCATCAGCAAAGAATTGGAGGAAAATCTCGGTTTTGCAGCCATGCCTGGCGTTCCCTGGATTGGCGGAGATCACCTGGTCATCTGGAAACAGGTGCGCATGTCACCCGAAGTGGAACGGGCCTCGGTTGACCTCGTCCGATATCTGATCAGCCAACCGGTACAAGAAGCCAACGCCCGCGGGGAGGATGTGCGGTTCCCCTCCCGCCCGGATGCCTTCGATGCGCTTCCCTTCCCAGGGTCACAGCTTACCGAATCCATTTTGTACTCCTTGCGCGAGGGCCGCTCCTATCGCCCCATTGCCTATTGGAGCAAGATCGAACACCAGTTTGCCCGTGCCTTTGGCGCGATTGGCGAAGCCATCCTGAAAGGAGGTAGTCCGAAGGATACCGTCACAGAGCGGTTGAACGATTTAGCCAGCTGGTTCAATGCGATGCTCCGCTAGGGACACCATGAACATCACCTTCGACAGAGCACTCACCCTCCACATCACTCACCAGGATCACCACCTGGCGATGGCCTCTTTGGGGCTGTTTCATGGCGGGGATATGCTGGTAGATTATTCGCAAGATGTCAACGTCGCTCCTGACCATGTCACCGGCAATCTACATCTTGAAAATAATGGCTTTTTGCACTTTCATTTGACCATCCGAACCCCGCGCGACAACGCCATCTTCCTCCAGCTGACCCTCACCAACCCCGGCGGGGACTCGGTATCCTTCGACCGGATCATGGCCCCAACCATTCACCTTGACCGGGATGCCTTCCCTGCCACCCAACCGCTTTGGACGATGCAAGGCGCGTCGGTTTACTGGGGACAGGATTTTGCCTTCCCGCTGTATTCCGCCCCTGCTCTCAAGGAGAGTGGCATCATTAGCCTACGCCAGCAGGTTGCGGCAATTGTGCGGGGTAAAGGGTTCTCCCGTGAAAACTTTCTCGGCCATTTACAGGATGGCGAAGGAGGCGGGATTCCCGTCGTGTATTTTTGGAACCCGCATCGGGGTCTCGCCATGATGCACCTCGAACCCGCACCTAAAGACTGGTACATGCCCGTCAAATCCGGCAAAGAAGGCATCACCACCGCATTTGAACTCCACAAGCCCGTTACTATCCCACCCGGAGGATCATTCGAATGCCTGCCGGTCATCCTTTCCGCCCACCAGGGCGACTTTTTCGAGCCACTCGCCCTGTATCGTGAACTCCTGGCCAAAAAAGGCGTGTGCGCGCCCCAACCCGTCGCGGCCAACTTTGAACCCGCGTGGTGTTCCTGGGGGTACGAATTCGATATTAAACCCGACGAAATGACTGGCGTCCTCCCCGCATTGAACGAGATGGGTATACGCTGGCTCACGCTGGATGATCGCTGGTTTGACGCTTACGGGGACTGGAATCCGCGCGAGAAAACCTTCCCCGGCGGGGTCACGGACATCCAGCGGATGAACGACGCCATCCACGCAGGGGGCGCGTTCTCCCAACTTTGGTGGTACCCCCTTTGTGCCGAAGACGGGCACGGACGCTGGGAAAGTCATTGGTACGGGATCAGCAAGGTGCTGAAAGACCACCCCGACTGGGTCATCCTCAACGCCGATGGCAGTGTTGCGCGCAACAACCGCCATCTCGCCATGCTTTGCCCAGCCCTGCCCGAAGTCCAGGAACACATTCGCGCATTGACCACCCGCTTCATTCAGGATTGGGGTTTCGATGGGCATAAACTCGACAACATTTACACCATCCCCCCCTGCCATAACCCCGTTCACAGACACAACCGCCCTGAGGAATCCACCGAAGCGATGGCAACCGCATACCGGATCATCCTCGACACCACGCGCCAACTCCGTCCCAACTCGGTGACACAAATCTGCTCATGCGGGACACCGATCACCCTCCACCTCATCCCGGCCACAGACCAAACCGTCACTGCTGATCCCACTTCCAGCGAACAAATCCGCCAACGCATCAAGTTCTACAAAGCCCTCATGGGACCGCGCACCGCCGTCTTTGCCGACCACGTTGAACTTTCCGACGGCAGTGCGGATTTCGCCTCAGAGATGGGTGCAGGCGGCGTGCCGGGAACGAAATTCATCTGGCCCAATGACGAAAAAGTGAAGGCGCGTTTGAAAAATGTCTGGGAATTGCCCCCGGAAAAACAAGCCCTCTGGAAAAAGTGGTTCACCCTATACAACGAACACCGCCCCGCCGAAGGCGAATACCTGAACCTGTATGATCTCGCCTTTCACTACCCCGAAGCCCACGCTATCAGCAAAGACGGGCGGATGTATTATGCATTTTACGCCAATTATTTTCAGGGAAGCGTAGAACTGCGCGGGCTTGGGAGTGGGACGTATCGAGTGACGGATTATGTAAACGGCGTGGAATTAAGAATGGTGAGTGGCGACGCGCCCACGATAGATATTACGTTTGAGGGTTCGTTGATGTTGATTGCCGAACCTGTAAGCCCACCTATTTAAGTCATAAATGGGAATGAACCAGTTTTAGAAAAATTTCTCTTTTTATGTTTTTCCATACCCTCTCCGAAATTCAGTCCCAGCCCGCTGCGTGGCAACAGGCATTGAGTATGACCCGCGCCCAAGCTGAGGCACTGAAAAAACTCGCAAACGGGGACTATGACCAGGTGCTTTTCACCGGCTGTGGTTCGACGTATTACCTGTCCCTGGCGGCGGCGACGTTATTCCATGAATTGACCGGGCGGCCTGCGCGGGCGGTTCCGGGGGGGGAGTTGTTACTCAATCCACAAACAGTTTTACAGGAACGGCGTTCCTTCCCCAAACAAAGGTGTGACAATCCAAAAATAGGAACGGCATTCCTTAATTCAGATCGCACGCTGCTCGTTGCCGTCAGCCGTTCGGGGACGACGACCGAAACCCTGCGGGCGGTGGAGCAGTTCCAAGCGGACGGGCGCGGCGAGGTGATCGTGGTCACAAACTACGACTCGCCGCTGGCCTCCCACGGGGATGTGTCCATCGTCATTCCGGCGGGGCAGGAAGCGAGCGTGGCACAGACGCGGTCGTTTGCTTCGATGTATGTTGCGGCGTCGGCGTTCTCGGCGATTGCGGCGGGAAGGGAGGATTTGCTGGAGGAGATGGGGAATTTGCCGGAGATTGGAGATCGATTGATTCGAAATTATGAGTCTCTCGCTAGAGAGATTGGCGAAAATCTGGCATTTGACCGGTTTTATTTTCTCGGTTCGGGGGCACGATATGGGCTGGCGTGCGAGGTCAACCTGAAAATGAAGGAGATGACGCTCACACACAGCGAGCCGTTTCATTTTTTGGAGTTCCGCCACGGGCCGATGTCTATGGTAAACGAGCGGACAGTCGTCGTCGGGCTGGTCTCCGAGAAAAACGCCCTAAATGAGACCGCCGTATTGAACGAAATGCGTGCCCTGGGTGGGACGATTCTGTCGCTGGCAGAAAACGACGGGGATGTGACGTTCACGAGCGGCTTACCCGACCCCGCGCGAGGGGTGTTGTATCTGCCCATGTTACAACTCATGGCCTTTTACCGTTCCCTGGCAAAAGGTTTAAACCCCGACCGTCCGACGAATTTGACAGCGGTGGTGAAGTTGGCGATTTGAGGAGGTGCGTCTGGAAAAATTTTCAGTGGTCAATACTAATTTTTCAATTCCCTATTTCGGAGGCAAACATGAAACAAAAACTCTTTTTATTCCTGCTATTGACGGCCTTGAGCCTTTCCGCTTGTACAGGCGGGGCAACTTCAACCCAAGAGACCGGAGGTGAGACGGCTGGGGAATCTGTCACCCTTCGCTTATGGACACATCAAAATGATGCATTCAATGAAGGGTATCAAGCCCTGATAGATGCCTACATGGCGGAAAATCCCAACGTCAAAATCGAACTCGAAACGTTCGACTACGATACCTACATCCAAACCCTGCAAACTGCGCTCCCAGCCAAGACCGAAGCCGATATTCTTCAAATGTTCGGCTCGTGGGTGTGCAGCTACGCAGAAGGCGGAAACCTGGCCGAAGTTCAGGCGACGGTCATGAGCTTGCAAGAGGCACAAAACGCTTTCTTTGCCCCGCAGATTGCCGGGTACACCTGTAATGGCAAACTTTACGGCCTTCCGCAAGAGTTCAATATCGAGTACGGCGCGGTGTTGGTGAATACCGCCCTGGCCGAGGAAACGGGGATCGCCAATATCACGGGCGGCTGGGCGACGTGGGATGATTTTATTGCCGATGCCAAAGCATTGGCCGTTACCCAGGACGGGGTGATGACCCGCGCCGGGTACAACTTCACAGGTTCCGACGGGTTGACCGCAACGTTCTATTCCCTCATTCTGCAAAACGGCGGGACGTACCTCACCGATGAGGGGTTCAAAGTCAATACCCCAGAAGGAAAGGCTGCTCTGGATTTGTTGAAGCGGTTTGTGGACGAAGGATTAGTTGATCCGGTGCTGTTCAATGACGATCAAAACTGGGTAGGCGACTCTTATTTTGAAGAAACCAGCGCAATTGGGCTGGTCGGCCCGTGGGTGGTTCCCGAATACGGCGCAGATTATGGCGATGTTCTCGAAGTGACCCAATACGTCCCTCTGCCTTCGGTGGGGGGGAATAATTCCTTTGTCGCAGCGTCCGGCTGGGGATTGGCTGTATCTGTCAATAGTAAAGCGGTTGAAGCGGCCTGGGATTTTGTCACCTACGTAACGATGAATGCAGACAACTCCGTACAGTGGAATCTGGCCTCTGGCACACTGCCAGCCCTGAAGGCAAACGCCACCGGCAACGCTGCCGCGAGCCTGACCGAAGCCTTCCCGCACTTTGGGCCATTCCTGGACATCCTCCAATATGCCCAACCCGAAGGGGCTTTCCCCGACCGTGATCTGGTGTGGTACGACATCTCGTATCCCCGGTTGTTGGAGTTCTTGCAGGGGAACATGACCGCAGAAGAAACGCTGGAAACACTCGAACGTGAAGTGAGCGAGACACTCCAGTAAGCGAACCTGTTACGGAACACGGAATACCGCTGATCGTATTCCGTGTTCCGTATTGCGTATTTTTTCCGTGACTTCTTCCAAACGTCTGTTCCGCTTTCCCCGACGTGAAACGCGTGACTCCGCCAAACACACCTTTTTGGGCTTAACGGTTCCACCCCTGGTGCTGTACATGGGGTTTTGGACATTGTTCCCGATGGTGTGGGGGTTTTTGCTGGCGTTTTTCGATTACAGCGCGCGGCGTACAGGCAGTACATTCCTGGGATTGGGTGAGGACAATCCGTTCGTCGCCTTGCAGAATTTCGGAGAGATGCTCAACTTTGCTGAAGACGCGCCGTTAATCGTCCGCCAGTTTCACATCAGCGTCAAGACGACATTGTTGTTCGCATTTCTGATTTTGCCGCTGAACCTGCTGATCACTCTGCCCCTGGCAGCGCTGATCGAGAGCGTACATGAGCGAGTGAAAGGGGTTTTCCGCACGTTTTTCTTCCTGCCGGTGCTGGCTCCTTCCGTTGGGGTGGCGATCATGTGGGGGTACCTTTACCATCCCCAACGGGGATTGTTAAATGCAATCATCGGAGCAGTTGCCGGTAAGTTGACGGCGATTAATTGGACGGGCGATCAGAGTCTGGTTTTAATGGGAATCCCGGTTGCGCTGATCGCGGTCATTGTGGCCTATCTTTGGCAGGATCTGGGATACAACCTGGTGATTTTCATCGCGGCCCTTCAAAGCATTCCTGAATCGCTCAGGGAAGCGGCGCGGATTGATGGCGCGAGCGACTGGCAGGTGTTTTGGCACGTTACCCTGCCCCTGCTACGCCCGACCATTTTGCTGGCGGCGATGCTGACGATGATTTCTTCGTTTCAGGTGTTTGACATTATTCAAGTGCTGACCAATGGAGGTCCCAACGAACAAACACGGGTAATGACGATTGATATTTACAACAACGCCTTTCGCTTTCAAAACATGGGCTGGGCTTCGGCAGTGTCGGTGGTGCTGTTTCTCCTGGTACTGGTTATTTCACTGGTGCAAAACCGGTTGCTCAAAACGGAGTGGGAGTATTAACGATGAACGTCACCACCTCTAATCGTCTTCGTTTATCTGAACAACTGGAAGAAGAACCCAAACTGATCCACCGCTCCCGCCAGGGGCACTGGGCCGCGTACCTGATGCTGACTCTGGCAAGTGTAGTCGCCGCACTGCCGTTTATCTGGATGGTGTTTGGGTCTTTCAAATCCGGGCGCGAAATCCGGCAGGTTCCTCCGACGTTTTTCCCCGAAGAATTCACACTCGAAAACTATCAGACCATCCTCAACGACAAAGATTTGCCGTTGGGGTTGTTTTACCGCAACTCCGCCATCATTGCGTTTGCCAACGTTGTCACTGTATTGTTTACCAGTTCGCTGGTCGGCTACATCTTTGCGAAATTCGAGTTCAAGAGCAAGAAAATTCTCTTTTGGTTCATTCTGGCGACAATGATGCTGCCCTTCCAGGTGCGGATGATTCCAGGGTATCTGATCCTGGCAAAACTGGGGTTGATCAACAATTTGTGGGGGCTGATCATCCCCTCGGCGGTGGACGCGTTCGGTATTTTCCTCTTCCGGCAGTTTGCGCTGTCCGTTCCGAACGAGTTGCTGGACGCCGCGCGGGTGGATGGAGCATCCGAATTCCGCATCTACCGCTCCATCGTCCTCCCCGAACTTGGTCCCGCCCTGGCGACGTTTGGTATGTTGAGTTTCATGTTCAGTTGGAATGCCTATCTCTGGCCGTTGATCATCCTGACCGAGCAAAACGTCCGCACCCTGCCCATCATTTTGACGTGGTATTCCAACCAACATGGCAGCCAACCGCATTTGACGATGGCTGCATCCGTTTTGGTGATCGCCCCCGTGCTACTGGTGTTTATGTTGACGCAGCGATGGATTGTGAAGGGGATTACGTTGACAGGAATTAAGTAGATGACCCAGGCTTAAAGTCCAAGACAGTATCGAGCCGTCTGTTCAATTTTTCCCAAAACCTGGTCAGAGACTTTTCCTACTGGATTATTCGGAAAACGAGATGAATAGCCATTACAGTTCCCCCAAACCATCCATTTCCGCCGAGGCAAATTCAGCCTCAATGAGTTTTAACTCGTGTTGAATATCAGGATCAGCCGCCATCAAAGCCAATTGTTCATCCCAATCCTCTTTTTCCTCGGTGGTTTTCTTTCGGATTTGGTGCGCCAACCGTTCCATGAGCCAGAGTTGCTCATTCAAGGACAACCGGTTGATTTGTCCTTCTATTTGGGATATTACAGAAACGTTCATTGATCTCTCCATACAAATGATAATCGTGTCTCCTCAAGTATAGCATGATCCGCTTTTTTCTCCTCCTAATTTTTCTTTTCCTTATCGGGTGCGCGGCCACCGAAGACTCTTCCCCCGAAACGCCACCCACTTCCCCACCGGACAACCCACCTCCCTCAGGCTGGTGGAAACCCGCGCCTGGCCTGACCTGGCAGTGGCAGTTGACCGCCAAATTCGACTTCGACATCCAGACCGAGGTCATTGACATTGACCTGAACGTGGACAAATCCGCCGTGGATTATTACCACGCTCAAGGCACGAAGGTCATTTGTTACATCAGCGTCGGCTCCTACGAAAACTGGCGGGAGGACGCCGATCAGTTTCCCCCCGAAGTGCTCGGCAAGGACTACGAAGGCTGGAGCGGCGAAAAATGGCTGGACATCCGCCGGATAGACCTGCTTGCACCCATTATTCTCGCCCGCCTGGACGAATGTGCGGCGAAGGGTTTCGACGGCGTGGAACCCGACAACATGCAAATCCACGACAACGATACCGGTTTCCCGCTCACTTACGAAGATCAGTTGAAATACGCCCTCTGGCTGGCCGAGGAGAGCCATAAGCGCGGTCTTGCCATCGGCCAGAAAAACGCGCCCGATATGGTTCGCGACCTGGTAAATATTTACGATTTTGCCATCACCGAAGACGCTTTCTATTACAATTGGGCGGAGGACATGCGGCCCTACATCGAAGCGGGCAAACCCGTTTTCGCCGCCGAATACACCGACCTCCCCGGCGATTTCGACGAAT
>DATDOR010000723.1:0-12766 GCA_035293165.1 Anaerolineales bacterium
GACGCCCCAAATGCAGAAAGGGATAGAAACGAAAATGCCAATAGCGCCAACCTTAGGGCTTCGTACAACAGGTTGGCTTCTTTGGTGAAAGGCAACGCATCCAGCATGAGAAAAACCTCCAGCCACTCGTGAATCCCATGCAAAATGCCAAAGGCGGCCAGGGGGCGCAAGGCAGTACGGAGGCGTTCGTCGGTTGTCCGCCCGCTTTCGAGTGCGACAATCAACCCCATGCTGAAAAATGCCAGACCATACAGAAAAAAAATGAGGAGCAGGTAACTTCTATCTAACATGGGTATGCCCCCATTTTTATAGAATGAGCGGATTTATACCAGGGTCAGATGCCATAAATATTGAAGGACATTGCAAATCAATTTTGGATAGAAAAATTAAGCAACTACTCAGGCTAAAAAAGAAGGTTCCCCGAAAAAAGGTGTGCACGGGGGTGTACACCCCCATGCACACCTTTTTTCGGGCTAATCCAATTCCCGGCTGAGTAGTTACAAAATTAATTCATATATGCAGATTTTATTATAAGTATTTCTTATGATAAGGGTTTATGGTATATTCATGCAATATTCATCTACTTCTCATATGATAAGAGCGTGTAAAGGATTGAATGTATGGCATTTGTCCCGTGAACTTGGCGACATTCTTCCAGGTATTAAAGTCATAATTAATCTAAAACTTATATTGCTTGCACAAAACCTGATTTTTTATTAAGATTAGGCGCAACGACAATCTAAGTGCTCTTGAAAACCACCCACAGGGTCACCCAGTCAAGAGCGAATAAACCCTCTTGGAGGAGGCACATATGAAGAGTCTCAAACAAATCCTCTCGATATTTTTCCATATGTATTCATTGGAAAAATACAAAAGGAGGTGGTGGTAAATTTGATGATCACAACGCAGTTTCATCGAAACCTGGAAATAAAGGAGAATGTATTATGAAACGCAAAACATTGCTAATAATCTTGATTGTGTCTTCTATACTGATACTCGCTGCCTGTGCCGGTCCGGCTGGCGAGGCTGGCCCGCCTGGCCCGGCTGGCCCGGCTGGTCCGGCTGGCGAGGCTGGTCCGGCCGGGCCGGCTGGTCCGGCTGGCGAGGCTGGTCCGGCTGGTCCGGCCGGTTCGGTTGCAGAGGTCATGGCTCCTGATCTGTCCTGCACGGAATGTCACAATGACACCACCTTGATCTGGTCCAAGGAATCGCAGTTCAGAGAGCGTTCTGTTCATGGGACCGGCGAGGCCTTCATAAGAGGCGAAGGTACCAACTGCGCCGGCTGTCACGGCACTGAGGGCGCCAAGGCGCGTATCAACGCCGGCCTGCCCCCGCATGACCCGTCGGTTGAGGGCGTGACGAACGTCTCGCCGTTCGATTGCCGCACCTGCCACAACATCCACACCACTTACACAGGAGCCGACTTCTCCCTGACGGGAGGTGAACAGCCAGTGGTGTTGGAACGGACCGGCGGTACCTTCGACGGCGGCAAAGGCAACCTGTGCGCCAACTGCCACCAGATCCGCAACGAACTGCCCGTCGCTGTGGAAGGCAACATCGACCTCGGTACGGATACCCGGTTCGGCACCCACTACGGTGTTGAAGCCGCGATGCTGCTCGGCGAAGGCGGACTGGGTGTGAGCGGTAGCCTAAGCGAGCACTATGAGGTCGTTGAGGACACCTGCGTGGCCTGCCACATGGGAGAAGAGCGCAACCATACGTACGCGCCCGACGTGGAACGCTGCGTCGCCTGCCATGAGGATGCCGAAAACTTTGACATCAACGGCGTGCAGACCGAAATCGGGGCGATGCTCGAGGAAGTGAAGGCGCTGCTCATCGGGAGCGGAATCATGGCGGCGGACTACACCGACGACGCCGGGGAGCTACAGCAAGGCCGGTCGATCCCGGGGGTATACCCCGAAGCAGTCGCAGCGGCGATGTGGAACTACAAGCTCGTGGTTTATGATCAGAGCATGGGCGTCCACAACTCGGCCTACACCAAGGCACTTCTCCAGCAAGCCCTGGACGCCTTGAGATAATGCGACTCTTGGAGCGCCCTTGAGAACTCCCCAACGTTGAATGGAGAGAAGCGTTTAAAATTGAATAGACAATCTGGTTACTCCAGTTATCCGGACTGATAAGACCAGAAAAGCGGCTGCTTCATCAACTTTTTGGAGCAGCCGCTTTAGATTCTTGGTACTCACAACGGTTTTATGGCATTTGTCCCATAAACTTAGGGACATTTTTCCGAACACATAATCGCCTTATTAATCTAAAATTTATTTTGTTTGGCAGTCTTTCAGTTTTTAGTTAAGATGTCAAACAATCATCACTCTTAGTGCTCTTGAAATCCCTATCCAGGGACGCCCGTTTCAGAGCCAATGAAGCCTTTTGGAGGAGGAACCCATGAAGAGTTTCAAACAAATACTTTCTATCCTTTTGATAGCGACTGGTCTGGTGCTGATTGCATCCGCTTGCGCCGGCGAGACCGTTGAAGTACCGGTGACAGTCGAAGTGACGCGCGAAGTCGTTGTCACGCAAGTTGTAACGCAGGAAGTCGAAGTCCTCGTTACCCCTGAACCTGGCCCGGAGGTGCCTTTTGAGGAACGGTGGGCGTCTTCAGCCCATGCTGCTGCGGATACAGAACCCTTCCGGCATTGGGATGAAGATGATCCTGCCCAGGTTCCCGAAACCTGTGCGAAATGCCATACCCCAACAGGATATCAGGATTTCCTGGGGGTAGATGGTTCGGAGTTCGGTGTGGTGAATACGCCACACGAGCCTGCAACTTTGGGAATCACCTGCGATGCCTGCCACAATGACGTGACCGTTTCCCTGACCAGCGTAGTGATGCCATCGGGCGTGGAAATCACCGGGTTAGGCGATGAGTCGCGTTGTATGTTGTGCCATCAAGGCCGTGAGTCCACCGTGAGTGTCAATGAATCCATTGCAGCAGCAGGTGTGGACGATGACACCGTTAGTGCAGATCTTGGTTTCAGGAACATCCACTACTTTGCCGCAGCAGCCACGAAATACGGCACCGTTGCCAAAGGCGGCTACGAGTATGAGGGCAAGACCTATGATGGTTTCTTTGCCCATGTAGATGGATACCAGACCTGTATCGGCTGCCATGATCCGCATACCCTGCAACTCAAGATTGACGAGTGCCAGGTTTGCCATACGGATGTGGAAGTCGTCGAAGACCTGCGAGACGTCCGCATGCCCGGTTCATTCGTTGATTATGATGGCGACAGCGACCTGCGCGAAGGCGTCTACTATGAGCTTGAAGGCGTCCGTGAAGTACTCTATGGTGCTATTCAGGCTTACGCATCGGAAACCGCTGGCATGGCAATCGCTTACAGCCCCGATAGCTACCCATACTTTTTCGCCGATGCGGATGGGAATGGTGAAGTAAATGAAGGTGATGAACGATATGCCAACTGGACTCCACGTCTACTACGAGCCGCGTACAACTACCAGGTCTCCATCAAGGACCCCGGTGCCTTTGCACACGGTGGTAAGTACATCATCGAATTGCTGTACGACTCCATCGAAGAACTGAATCCTGAAATGGTCGTCGGTCTGCGGCGCGTTGACCATGGCCACTTTGCAGGGTCTGAAGAACCCTTCCGGCATTGGGATGAGGAAGGTGAAGTCCCTGGTTCTTGCAGCCGCTGCCACTCAGCCGGTGGTTTGCCCATCTACTTGAAAGAAGGTGTGACCATCAGCCAGCCCGTGTCGAACGGGTTCCAGTGCTCGACCTGCCATGATAACGTCAGCGCAGGCGAGTTCACCCGCCGTGCAGTGGCTTCCGTGACCTTCCCCAGCGGCTTATCCGTTGCCATTGAAGAAGGTGATGACTCTGGCTTGTGCATGTCTTGCCACCAGGGACGGGAGTCTAAGGTCTCAGTAGATCGAGCCTTAGGTGACAAACCTGGCGACACCGTGGATGAAAGCATCCGCTTCCTCAATATCCATTACTTCGCTGCCGGCGCAACCCGCTACGGGACCGAAGCCCAAGGCGCGTACGAATTCGCAGGCAAGGACTATGTTGGTTACTTTGAGCATGTCCCTGCCGCCGATCAGTGTTTCGAATGTCACAATGCCCACCAACTGGTCGTGCAAGTTGAAGAGAAATGCAGCCAGTGTCATGAAGTGGCGACGCTTGAAGACTTGCAAACCATCCGCGGCGAAGAGACACCGGATTATGATGGCGATGGCGACACCACCGAAGGCATCTACGGCGAAATCTCTACGCTGAGTGATGCGCTGTATGCAGCCATGCAGGAATACACCGCTGGCAACGCTGGAACCGCCGGAATTGTATACGACGGGCAAGCCTATCCATACTTCTTCGACGATGCAGGCGAACGGTACGTTACCTGGACACCCAACCTGCTCCGTGCGGCTTACAACTACCAATACTCTCAAAAGGACCCGGGTGCATTTGCCCACAACGGCAAATACCTTGTCCAAATCCTGATTGACAGTGTTGACGCGATGGGCGGGGATGTTTCCGGGTACACCCGGCCATAACATTCCTCCGATAAATAGAATAAAACAACGGGCACGGCGTCGCCGTGCCCGTTGTGATTCTAGAATACAGTCTCCGGTTTCAGGTTCGCAGTTTTGTCCCGCAGGCCCGGCAGAATTTATCGCCGGAAGCGGCGCGTTTTCCGCATTGGTGGCAGTAAATATCTTGTGATTGTTTTTCATCGTCCACTGTTTCCATAGATTGGCTTTTGCGGCGGGTTTTTCTGTCTGCGTGTTGGGGGAGGCCCTCGCGTCGCCCGGTTGCCCAGTACCAGTACAACCCGGCGACAATAATGATGACGCCCAACGAGCCAATGCCCCAGGGGATAATGTTCACCAAACTCACCCGTCCGGGAGTGTTTTCGTCAACAGGAGGGCTTTCGATTTCCAGGAATTCCACCGTCAAGCTATCTGAATCCTTCTTGTACTGAATAGTCCGTTCAAACGTTTCCCCCGATTTGAAAGACCCAATTTCCCCGCTGTAATAAACAATTCCATTTTCGGGGTTTTGGGTGACATTATTCAAACGCGGGAGAATTTGCAGGTTCTCTGCCCCAATGGGTTGTTGAACCAACACAATTACCTGATCGACGTCATAATCTCCCAGCCATTGGTACACATAAGTGCGGGTAATTCCATCAAATTCAATAGATGGATCGTAATACTCAATTTGCACTTCTGGCTGCGAAGCTATCAATTGGATGAGTGACCATTCCCCCTCCACTGTGCGGGTGAAATCCACATTAAGGGGAACACCGTTGGGGGGTGTCTCTGCCACTGCATTCGGTTCACCAGCCGCGGCAGGAATCCGAATGTTGAGTGTTACCGGCAGGGATACCGAAGGTGAGAGTTGTGCACGGTAAATGACCAACATCGAAGGCCGGTCGTATTCGGGCCAAAGGTCAATTTGCAAACTGGAAAACGAAATTTTTTGTTGTGCCTGCCCAGGAACCGGTACGGAGAACAAAAATCCCAGGGTCACCAATACCCCCATAATAAAAAGTCTTTTCGATTTCATTCCTTTATCTCCTCGTTGAGAGCATCTCAGCAGAATCTTACCATGAGACACAAGAAAAACATCCGAAACCATCTTCTGATTTCGGATGTTCAGGTCAGGGAATGTAGAATGGCCTATCCAATCGCATGCCGCAATTGCCGCGCGAGGTCGCCAAATTCCGGAGTGTACACGATCTCCTCCCGGCGGGGGCGAGGTAAATGAACCCGAAGATCGAGCCGTAACCGGCCAGGACGCGGGGAAAGTACGAGCACGCGATCTGCCAGGAAGAGGGCTTCATTGATCGAGTGGGTCACCATTAAAACCGTCTTCCGGCGCAGTTCCCAAATGCGGAGCAACTCCAGGCGCATTTGCTCGCGGGTGAGAGCGTCTAAAGAGCCAAACGGTTCGTCCAACAAGAGCAAATCGGGGTCGTGGATCAACGCGCGGGCAATCGCTACCCGCTGAGCCATTCCTCCAGACAGGTCACGGGGCAGAGCCTGGTCAAACCCATGTAACCCAACCAGTTCGGTCATTTCCTGAGCCTTTGCCAAGGCCTGTTCTTGTGGGGTGTGATGCAATTCCAGGGGGAGCGCGATGTTCTCAACGACATTCCGCCAGGGCATCAGGTTCGCATTCTGAAAGACCAGTCCCACTCCCCGACGGGGACCGGTTAACGGTTCTCCCTCGAAAGTGACCTCCCCGGCAGTGGGTTCCAGCAGCCCCGCCAGGACACGTAGCAACGTTGATTTGCCACTCCCTGACGGTCCAAGCAGGCAAACAAACTCTTGTGAGGATATAGAGAAACTGACGTTTTCCAATGCCGCTAACCCGCCGTCGGTGTTCGGGAAGGTGACATGCAGATTGTGCAGGGTGACGATGGCGTCGGTCATTTGATAAAGTCGTTGGTGAAGGCTTTGCTCAGGTCAAGCGGTTCGGCGAGTAGATCCATGGCAAGGAGCACAGATTGCATATTCTCCCAGGCCGCGGGTTCCGAGTACCCAAGGATTTCGGCCTGCCAAAATTCAATGGAGGCAGCCAGGACTTCTTTCTGTACAGCCGTATCTGCTTCGGACAAGTTGGCCAGATTTTCGACATACTTTTTGCTGATTTCGTAGGCTTCATCGGGGTTGGCGATGGTATCTGCCAGTCCTCGTAAGAATGCTTGAACCATGCCGCGCACCAGTTCAGAGTTATTGGCAATGGTATCTTCGTTGGTGATAATGCCATTGGAAGCCAACTGGACGTAATCGGCGACGCGGATTTCAACGACATCATACCCCTGCGCCCGTAGTTGGATGGGTTCGTTAGAGAAGTAACCGACGACTGCCTGTTCCTGATCGGTGGCCAGGGCTTCTACCTGGTTGAACCCAATGGAGTCGAGGGTCAAGTCACTCTCGTTGACACCTGCACTGTCCAGCAGCGCGCGCAGGCCGATGTACGAGGCGCCAAAGAGACCGGGCAGCCCCACCTTTTTCCCGGCCAAGTCGGCAGGGGTCGTGATACCGCTTTCGGTTTTTGCGACAATAGCAACCGGGTATTCCTGATACCAGCCCACGACAAAAACCACCGGGATATTTTGCGCGCGGGCGAGCAGCACCTGTTCGCCGGAAACGAGTGCAAACGGGGTCTGGTTCGCCCCGACGAGGGCAACCCCATCCGTTTCAAAACTGTAATCGAATTCGATTTCAATCCCTGTTTCGGCGAAGTAACCTTTATCTACGGCAACGTAAAAAGGAGCATATTGCACATTAGGGATAAATCCCATGGGAAGGCGGATTTTTTGTGCAGGTTGTTGGGCCGGCTGGCAGGCGGCCAGGAAAAGGACAAATATCAAAGAGATGAGAATGGGCCTTTTCATTTGTGAAAATATCTCCATAAAAAGATTGTGTTCCAAGATTTTGTCTTGAAACTTGGTTTAGCGTTCAACGTGATTCCAGGTAAGCAAACGATTTTCTAAAGAGACGACGATTCCATACAAAGATAGCGCCATCGCAACGAGTGCGAATACAGCGACAAAAACCAGTGCTGTATCGAATTGTCCGCGACCAACGTTAATAAGGAAACCCAGGCCGCGATCCGCTCCCACATATTCACCTACCACCGCACCGATGACGGAGAGAGTTGCCCCAATCCGTAACCCACCGAGCAAGACGGGTAAAGCAGCCGGGATTTCGAGATGGTAAAGCATTTGCCAGCGAGTCGCTCGAAGCGACCGCATCAGATCACTTAAGTCTTTAGGCACCGACCGTAGCCCGACGACGATATTGACCAAAACAGGGAAGAACACGATCAGGGCACAGATCAGCACCTTTGACAATAATCCTGACTTGAACCAGATGATCAACAACGGGGCGATGGCGACAATGGGGATGGATTGGCTGGCAACAATATACGGGGATAGGAAGCGTTCCAATTGTGTGGACTTCGCGATCAGGTATCCCAACAGGGTCGCCACGCCCACGCCTACGCCCAGCCCTGCCAGCACTTCGCTCAATGTCACGAGCGTATGGCGGAGCAGCGTTCCGTCCGCCAGCGCGCGCAATAATCGCTCAAATACCAATTGGGGCGCCGGTAGGATGAACGCATAGTCCACCCAGACGGCGACCAGATGCCACAACCCCACACCCACCAGCAAAGATACAGGAAATAATAGCCATTTTCCAGGGAATTGGCTCAGCATAGGTTTTTGAGAATTGTATTTTTGTAGATGTGCGTAATCCATGATGAACTCCAAAAAAAGAAGCATCAAGGTGCTTGATGCTTCGGGACAGACTCAAACACCCAAACAGGCGACCGCAACAAAAAACCCGAAAACTTTATCGTTTTCGGGGCTTCGCGCGTGAACAACACCTGTTCAGGTTGTTGCTTAAATAAACTTCAATCCAGGAAGTTTATTCTCCTTCTTTCATCCGGACTATACCGTCGGCCCCGGAGTTTCACCGGATCATGTAAGACAGATCAAGTTTGACCTGAGTTCTGCACTCACTCGTGGGCTATACCACCGATCGGGAATTGCAGTTTTCTATCAAGAAAACCACTCACCCTGCCCCGAAGGTTGGTATCTGGACAACCGATACCATATTCAATTGACACATATATTATACCACTGTCCGCAAGCGCAACAAACGTTCCCCGGCTGCGCGCAAGGTTTCCTCCCGCTTGGCGAAGTGGAAGCGGATGAGATGGTTGACCGGCTCGCGAAAAAAGCTTGACCCCGGAACTGCCGCCACGCCGATTTCCCTTGCCAGCCAGAGACAGAATTCCGTGTCATTCGTCACACCAAACTCGGATACATCTACCAGCACGTAATACGCCCCCTGCGGACGGGTGTATGTCAGCCCGGCTTCGTCCAGGTATTCGAGAAACACATCCCGGCGGTGGGTGTAATCCGCGCGGAGCTTGTTATAATAACTGGAGGGAAAAGCGAGCGCGGTTGCCGCAGCTTCCTGCAAGGGATGGGGCGCGCCGACCGTGAGAAAATCATGTACCTTCCGTGCCCCGGCGGTCACGTATTCCGGTGCAATCACGTACCCCAGCCGCCAGCCGGTGATCGCATATGTCTTCGACAGAGAACTGCACGAAAGCGTGCGCTCGAACATCCCCGGCAGGCTGGCGATGTAGGTGTGTTGGTGGGGTTGGTAGACAATGTGTTCGTAGACTTCATCCGTCAGGACGAAGGTATCGAATTCCTGGGCAAGGTCGGCGATGATTTGCAGTTCTGCGCGGGTAAATACTTTTCCGGTGGGATTGGCAGGGTTACAGAGGACGATGGCTTTGACGCCTTGCATGAAGGCGCGGCGGAGTTCGTCGGGGTCGAACTGAAAATCTGGCGGGCGAAGGGGAACGAAGATGGGTTGTGCGCCGCATAGGATAGTGTCTGCGCCGTAATTTTCGTAAAAAGGGGAAAATACCACGACCTGATCGCCGGGGTTGCATACGGTCATCATCGCGACCATCATGGCCTCGGTACTGCCACAGGTGACGGTCAGGTGGGCATTGGGGTCAATATCGAGGCCCATGAAATGGGTTTGTTTTTTTGCGAGAGCCTCCCGTAAGTTTTTCGTGCCCCAGGTAGTGGCGTACTGGTGATAGCCTTCGTCCAGCGCGCGTTTGGCGGCTGCTACCAGTTCGGCAGGGGGATCAAAGTCCGGGAAGCCTTGGGACAGGTTGATTGCGCCGTAATGGTCGGCGATGCGAGTCATTTCGCGGATGACCGATTCGGTGAAAGTGGACAGGCGGGAGGCGATTTTGGGCATGGGCTTTTTTATTGGGTACTTTGTGGTGTTTATGAGGTCAGGGGATAATAATTCTTGTTATCGTTTTGAACAAGGTTCTTGAAAACTGTGAGTTGCTGTTTATGCTAGACAATGGTAAAACTTCGTTAAGATTTTTAGATAAGGAGTTTATTATGTATATCGATCCTAACACCGGCGGCATGCTTTTTCAGATTTTGGCCGTTCTTTTCGGTACCATCTCAGGCATAATTTTGTTCTTCGGGGGCAGAATTCGCCAAATGATCGCCCAATTCCGACGGAGTCGCCGAGAGGGCGCGGCCGAAGAAAATCAAGAAAGCCAGACCTCCGACGAATAAGATGCTGAAGACCATCATTGTAGGTTTTGATGCGTTCGATCCAACCCAGTTCGAACGCATGCAAGAAGCCGGGCAGCTCCCGAACCTCACTAAACTTGTCCAAAAGGATAGTTATCGTCGTTTTGCAGTGGCAAACCCACCTCAAAGCGAAGTATCCTGGACGAGCATTGCCACGGGCCTGAACCCCGGTGGACATGGTATTTTCGATTTCGTCCACCGCAACCCGGGGTCTTATACGCCCAGTGTTTCCCTCCTCCCGACAAAAACAACCAGCGGCATTGGCACCCAGTTCGTTCCACCGCACACGGCATACACTCTTTTCGAGCAGGCGGCTGATGATGGCTATCCGGCAACGGTAATGTGGTGGCCGGCCACCTTTCCTGCGCGTCTTGAAGTCCCTGTACGATCCTTTCCAGGACTTGGCGCGCCGGATATTCAGGGCCGCCTGGGCGTGGGAACTTATTTCTCTGTAGACTCAAGTTGGAATGATGGGACACGTAAGTCTCAATTTGCCAGCCTGACCCAGAAGGGGAATGGCCGCTTCGCCGGGGCGCTGCCCGGCCCAGTTAAGAAAACGCGTTCGGGAACAGAACCCATCCCTCTTGAAATCCAGTTAGAAATGACCGGGGATGCCTCTGCGCGCTTGACATTGGATAAACAACGAGTAGAGTTACGGGTTGGAGAGTGGAGTCCTATTTTAGAAATCACCTTTAATGCCGGATATTTTGTCAAAGTTTGGGCAATTACTCGTTTCATCCTCACCCAGGCCGGTTCTGAGCCAAAACTGTATGCCCTCCCTCTCCAGATACATCCCCTCCATTCGCCATGGCGTTATGCCACCCCACCAGGCTTTGTCAAAGACACCTGGAAAGCCGCCGGGCCATTCCTGACCCTGGGTTGGCCTCAAGATACGACTGCGCTCGAGGAAGGCTGCATCACGGACGAACAATTTTTGACTCTTTGCAACTCGATATTCGAAACGCGGGAACGTGTCTTCATGCATCAGCTTCGCAATTTCCAAGAAGGGGTACTGGGAACTGTCTTCGATACCCTGGATCGGGTTCAGCACATGTATTGGCATGACCGCCCTGATGTGATTGAAGAATGGTATACCAAACTTGATGCGTTCGCTGGACGTGTCCAAGCACAACTGGAAAAAAAGGGACACCAGGACGCCCGTCTGATTTTCGTATCCGATCATGGGTTCACACAATTCGATCAAAAAGTGCATCTCAATCGCTGGTTGGCGGATGAAGGTTACCTGACCCCGAATGGGGAGGGCACCGGCCTCCGAGAAATAGACTGGTCCAAGAGTCAAGCCTATGCCCTTGGGTTGAATTCCGTTTATTTGAACATGGCAGGCCGGGAAGGGAAAGGGGTTGTGCACTCGGGGGAAAAGGACGCGCTGCTCGAAAAGATTCGGACAGCTTTGCTGGCCTGGCGCAGTCCCGAAGGCCATACAATTGTCCAAAGCGTACGCACCAATGCCGAAGCCTTTGATGGCCCATTGGCGCCTTATGGGCCTGATTTCGTCATTGGATATGCCCCGGGCTACCGCGCTTCGCAAGAAACCGGTTTGGGTAGTTGGGGAGCCAACACCTTAGAGAGAAACCTGGACCATTGGCGCGCCGATCACTGCATAGCCCCGGAAGCCGTTCCTGGCGTGGTGTTTGCCAACCGGGGACTGAGCGATTTCTCTGCGCCATCTTATCTTGATTTTCCCGCCCTCGCGTTGGGGAAACCCCTGAAGTCAAAAGCCTCTGCGCCTCCCCCTATTTCCAGCGACGAAGATGATAAAACTGTGGAAGAAAGGTTAAAAGGTCTTGGATACATATAAACGCCAATCCCATAAGTGAAGTGTGATATAAACGCAAATGCCTGATATTTATTACCCAATACCCAATCTCTAATCTCCAAGCTCTCCTCCATGAAATTCAACCCCATCACCGTCTGGAAAAACATTCAAGAACTCGACCTGCGCCCGATCCGGGAATCGGCGGAGCAGGAAGTCAATCTCGCCCTGGTTGGTGTAACGGGCGTTGGCAAACGCACCCTCGCCGGGCAGTTACGTGCTGACCCGCGCCGCCCCGACCAGCGCACGATGACGCCCGTTCTGCTCGCCGATCTGGACATGGGCGAACAGGCCGGGAGCGCCGACCTTATCATTCTCATGGTGGATGTCTGCGCGCAAGATGTCAGCCAGGAGCAAGCGCTACTCGATGGCTGGCGCAAGACAGAGAAGAATGTTCTGATCTATTACAACAAGCTGGACACCCTACCCCACAAGGATGCCATTATCCCCTGGCTCGAAGCGGGGAAAACGCCCAAAATTTACGGTTCTGCGTTGGATGTTCCATTCTTACAAGGGGATTTTGCGTTAGCTCTCATTCGCGCCCTACCCGATCAAACTCTCACGCTGGGTCGCCGGTTCCCACTCCTGCGCGAACCCATCGCCCGCGAACTCATTCAGCAGACGTGCTTGACCAATGTCACCTATTCCGTTGGCACAGGTCTGGCGGAAATCATCCCCATACTTGACATTCCGCTCAATATTGCCGACATCGTTGTTCTCACTAAGGCCCAGGCCATGCTCGTCTACAAACTCGGCCTTGCGCTGGGCCTGCCCAAAGACTGGCAGTATTATC
>DATDOR010000724.1:0-3716 GCA_035293165.1 Anaerolineales bacterium
ACAAGGCATCAACCGCATGATGTACGGCGACCGTGATGACCCTGCCGCCGTTCTCAACAAACTCAGCACCCAACTCGAGCAGACCGGGTCGCCTGAGTCCGCCCTTGACCGCATCGTCGAAACCATCGCCCAAACGCTCAAACTCCCCTACACTGCCATCGAACTGGATGATTCTCAAACCCCGGTGGCATCCTTCGGCATCCCCACCCATCTCCCCCGAACCTTTCCCCTGATCTACCAGGGCGAACCTGTCGGCCAGATGACAGTCTCCGGGCGCGCCCCGGACGGGGAACTGACTCCCAAAGACATCTAACTCCTCGAAAACATCGCCCACCAGGCGGGTGTCGTCGCGCATAACGTTCGCCTGACTGCCGACCTGCGCCTGTCACGCCAGAACCTGGTCACTGCCCGAGAAGAAGAACGCCGCCGCATCCGTCGCGACCTGCACGACGGCCTCGGCCCCCAGCTTGCCAGCCAGACCCTCACGCTAGATGCCATCGAAAAATTACTCGACCGCGACCCGGAAAGGGCAAAAACGCTCATCAAAGACCTGAAATCCCAATCACATGACGCCATCACCGACATCCGCCGGTTGATTTACGATTTACGCCCACCCGCGCTGGACGACCTTGGGCTGGTCGCCGCCCTACGGCAGGAATGGGAACGGAAAATCGCGGGAGACATGATCCCCGGCGAGGTACGCATCTCCCTCGCTGTCCCGACTCCGCTCCCGCCCCTGCCCGCCGCTGTTGAACTGGCCGCGTACCGCATCGTACAGGAGGCGGTCAACAACGTCGTCAAACACGCCCAGGCAAAACACTGTACTGTGCGACTCGAAATGCAATATCAACGTCTGTGCGTCGAGATCGCCGACGACGGCCATGGGCTGCCAGACGGAGTCCGCTCTGGAGTTGGGTTGCAATCTATGCGGGAACGAGCGGAGGAGTTAGGAGGGAAAATCGAGATCAAAGCATTGGTAGAGGGCGGAACCCATGTGCGTGCATGGCTGCCGGTTACTAATGATTAAACAAAAGCGGGTATCGTATTGGACGACGCCCGCTTTCTCAGATATAGGTGGCCGCTTAACTTTCCTCTTCGAGATTCACCTTCTCTTCCTGCGTAGGGGACTTCAGTTCCGAAGACTTCTTCTCGTTCGTCAAATAATAGATGGCGACGAGGGACAGGCCAAAAAACGCGGGGATCAGTCCGGCCAGCATCCAGGGCCCAAAGTGGAGGGGGAAGGGAGATCGAGCGGCAAACCCAATCGGATACAGCCCCATGCAGAGGGCGATGCCCAGGGCGGTAAACGCGATGCCCCACCGGAGCGTCCCTTTGCCATTGGAGCCGTACCCAGGGTGGACAAGCCCCTTCTCAGCGAGGGTGATGGTTTCTTTGTAGCGTATGTAGCGCAGGTAGGCAAAGAAGCCGAAGAACAGCAACACCGCCACAATGAAAACACAGCCTATGCTTGAGACAACGTAAAAAATTTCGTTCATTTTTTTACTCCTTTGTTGAAACAGTAACTACTCAACCCAGGGTAGCGATGCCCCGAAAAAAAGGTGTGCGTGGGGGTGTACACCCCCACGCACACCTTTTTTTCGGAGGTTTCTCTGCTTTAGCCTGAGCAGTTACGTTGAAAATATGATTGATTAGTAACAAAGTCTGGGGTACTTCCTACTCTGGAATTTATTCTGACGGTAAGACTTGAAGCGTAATGTTGCCATTGGAGGTCGTCGCCTTGAGTTCCGGACCGCCGCCATTCATACTGGCTTCCCAATGATTATCTTCAGTGCCGTTTTCCAAGGTTCCAGTTAAAGAGAGTGGGAGTTCCGACTTAACTGTGCCAAACGAAGCATCAAGAACTACATCGAACGAACTGTTCTCAGGAATGGTGAGGGTGATGTCACCAAAAGAAGTTTTGACAGCATGAGCGGTGGGATTGAGGGAACCGCTAAACGTGATGTTGCCATTGGAACCTTCTACATCCAGGGAAACATTGGAGGCCTCGCTGATGGAAATATCCCCGAATGAGTTCTCCAATTTCAGGCTTCCATTTGCGCCTTCGACGGTCAGGTCGCCGTTGGAGGTGGAAACTTGGTAAGCAGGGGACTCTACATTGATCACTTTCACATCGCCAAACTGATTGGAGGCTGAGATCAATTCACCCATTTGACCAGCGTCCACGCTGATTTTGCCATTTTGATTGTCTACCTGGAGCGTAGCAGCCTGAACATCAAACACTTCAATCTTGCCAAATTGATTTTCAATTTGGATGGTCTCTTCGGCAGCCAATGTTCGGGCGGATATGTCACCATTGTTAGAAAATATCGTAATACTGTTTGCAGTCAAATTTTCAACGAAGATGTTGCCAAAGCTGGTTTCCACGCTTACCTTACCATCGCCTGCCTCCACCTGCTTGACGGTAATCGTCGCGTTACTAGAGTTGGCCTCCAAAGCACCCGTGAGGTTATCAACCTCCAGATCGCCAAAATCGCTTTTTACTTTAGCATCCCCAACCAGGCCGGAGACATCCACTTTCCCGAAAGAGGTGGTTAGATTGACAGAGGTTTCTGCGGGCACGCGCACAACAAAATCAATCGAGTCGGGCCCGTTCCGACCACCGATGATAATTTCATCGGGTTTGTTGTAGACCAGGGTGAGGGTGTCCGTTCCTTCGGTGACACGAATGGCAATGGCTGCTGCTCTGGCCTCCGCTTCCTCGACGGTGGGCGCCCAGGCAGTTTTGACCATTTCCACTTCGATTTCGCTGATATCCGCTGCCGTGACCTGGATGTCACCATAATCCGCTGTGATTTCCAGGTTGGAGTATGCGTCAAATGTGCGGTTCTCGGTCACTTGTGCGGATTGGCCGCCATACCCCCACCCATCAATGTAGGATACATTCCGGCGCATCCAGTCAATTGCCCCGTAAGCGGTCAACGCACAAAGACCACAGACAAGGAACAGTGCGCCAAACACACCTATTCTTATCAGGTTTTTAGAATTCATGTTTTTCTCCTTCTGCATTTTGATAAATTCTTTGGACAAAGCCCGTCCAGTGGTTTAGCATCGGGCTGTATAACAACGCTGGTTGAAACCGGTTTTTTTAGTCCGTTTCAACGGGTGTCGTTGGGTAACCGGAGGGTTCAGCTCTCGACGGGGCTCACTTTGGACTTTGCCTTAAATCGATCCTGCTTCGTCCACGGCTTCTTTGTCGAAATAACGGACATAAAAGGTAACTACTCAGCCATGATAGGGATTAGCCCGAAAAAAAGGTGTGCGTGGGGGTGTACACCCCTACGCACACCTTTTTTTCGGGGAATCTTCTCTCGGAGCCTGAGCAGTTACCATAAAAGCCAAGATGGCGATTAGGCCGAGGCCAGATAGGGTACCCAGGCAAACCTCAGAACATTCATGCTAATGGCAGCACCCAGCCAAATCACCGACAGGATTAGGTGAATGCTTTTTAACCATTGTTTACCGGTCTTTCCAAGCAAAGGTTTCTTAATCATAAAATATACCTCTAACGGATAGTCATCAGATACGCAACCAAATTTGCCAAGTCTTGCTGTGTGAATATCTCACTGAACTTCTGCGGCATGATGCCACCCTGAAAACCTTCGACTACATAGACGTTTGGGCTGACGATGGACTCGTAGATATACATCTCTGCCGAATAATCAGACTTGCGCGTCGCGGCATGGACCGAAATATCT
>DATDOR010000725.1:0-9836 GCA_035293165.1 Anaerolineales bacterium
GTCGAAAAAGTCGCATCCCATGATGGGAATGTCTATGAAGCGCTGCCTATTGACACCTCTCAAGACATCCTCAAACATTTAGACAGCGAAACCACAGTCGTCGGCATAGACGAAGCCCAATTCTTTGATCACGAAATCGCCAAAATCGCAAACCAACTTGCCGCGCAAGGGGTACGCGTCATTGTCGCCGGGTTGGACATGGACTTCCGCGGCGAACCCTTTGGCCCCATGCCCCTCCTTTTATCCCAGGCCGATCAAGTGGATAAACTTCAAGCCATCTGTATGGTTTGCGGCGAGCCCGCTTACTGCACCCAACGGCTCGTCAACGGCAGCCCTGCCCACTACAACGACCCTATCATCATCGTCGGTGCTCAAGAAATGTATGAAGCCCGCTGCCGTGAGTGCCACGCCGCCCCAAGAGATTGATTGAACCATGCGGCCCTACACCGATTTCCTTCAAGAAATCCTGATTGACGAAACCGCCCTGCAAAATCGTATCACCGAACTGGGTGCGGAAATCAGCCGTGACTATGCCGGAGAAGACCTGCTCCTCATCTGCATCTTGCGTGGCGGGGTCCTCTTCCTCACCGACTTGATGCGCCGGATCACCATCCCCCACACCATTGACTTCATGGCCGTTTCCTCCTATGGGGCCGGCGCACGCGAATCCACCGGCCATGTTCGCATCAACTTCGACCTCAAAACCGACATCTACAACTGCAATGTCCTGCTTGTCGAAGACATCATAGATAGCGGCTACACCCTCAAAACCGTCCTCGAGATCCTCGAAATTCGCCGCCCCAAAACCCTGCGCGTGTGTACCCTGCTCGACAAAACCGAGCGCCGCAAAGTTGAAGTCCCTATCCACTACGCCGGCTTCGTCATCCCGGACAAATTCGTCTTTGGCTACGGGCTGGACATTGATGAATACTACCGTAACCTCCCTTTCATCGCCGCAGTAGACCCCGCCCGCTACCAGCCCTCGGAGTGACCCATGCCTGAAGATGGGGGAATGAATCCCACTTACCCTGGCTATGCAGGCCGCTGGATTGCCCTCTTACGTGGGCGCATCGTCGGGCAGGGCGGCACCCCTCACCAGGCCCTCCAAGCTGCCAAAGCCAACCGCTTTAAAGAACAGCCTGAGATCCGCTACGTGCCCACTTCCACGCCTCTCTCCTTTTCTACCCTTCTTGACCAGATTCGTCCTGCCCTTCCCGAAAACCACACGATTTACCTGGTTGGCGGCGCGGTACGGGATGCCCTGCTCAACCTCCCCACACAAGATTTGGATTTCGTCCTCGACGGGGATGGGAACCAGATCGCGCGCCGGGTTGCCAACGCCCTGCATGCCCCCTTTTTCCCGCTCGACGAAGAACGCGGGACCGGGCGGGTGGTGTTACCGCACCTGGGCGAGGACCCGGCCCATACACACCGCTATTTCCTTGACTTCGCCACCTTCCGCGGCCCCAACCTGGAAAGCGACCTCCGCGCTCGTGACTTCACCATTAACGCCATGGCCGTAGACGTGCGCGTCCCCGATCAACTCCTCGACCCCCTGGGCGGGGCAGCCGATTTGCTTGCCAAACGCCTGCGCGTGTGTTCTGCAACCTCAATTCAAGACGATCCCCTCCGCATCCTCCGTGCGGTTCGCATGGCGACCACCTTCGATCTGCAAATCACCCCCGAAACGCGCCAGCTCATGCGCCAGGCAGTAGACGGACTCGACAACGTCTCCCCCGAACGCAAGCGGGACGAAATTCTCCGCATCCTGGGCGGGAAACAGGTTGCGAGTGCGTTACGTGCTCTCGACATTCTTGGCGTCCTCCCCCGCGTGTTCCCGGAACTCCCCGCGCTGAAAGGGGTCACACAATCCCCCCCGCATGTGGACGATGTCTGGAACCACACCCTGCAAACCATTCAAAACCTCGAAAAAGTTCTGGACTTGATCGGCGCCCTGGAACACGACCCCGATGCGGCCGCCAGTCTAACGGTGGCGCTGGTCGTCCTTCGGTTGGGCCGCTATCGCCAGCAAATCCACGCCCATCTGCAAACGCCCCTGACTCCCGACCGCCCCTGGCGCGCGCTGCTCGTCCTCGCCGCGTTGTACCACGACACCGGCAAACCGGAAACCTGGCAAATGGACGACGACGAACGCATTCGCTTCTTCGGACACGATCAACTGGGCGCCGATCTGATTTCCCGCCGCGCCCATGCCCTGCACCTGAGCAACCCGGAAATTACCCGTTTAAAGAACATTGTGCGCCACCATATGCGCCCGCACCTGCTCGCTCAGACAGGCAAACTCCCTACCCGGCGAGCGATCTACCGCTTCTTTCGCGATACTGCCGAAGCAGGAGTGGACATTTGCCTGCTGGCATTGGCCGACGTCCTGGCGACCTATGGCGCCACGTTGCCCCAGGATACCTGGAACAATTATCTGGATGTCATTCGAGACCTGCTTGAAGCATGGTGGGAAAAACAAGAGGAAAGTATCCGTCCCCCTTCCCTGATCAATGGACATGACTTGATTAAGAGGTTCAATTTGGCCCCTGGCCCGCAAATCGGTCAGTTATTAGAAATGATACGCGAAGCCCAGGCAGATGGGCAGCTCGAAACCCGTGCCCAGGCGATGGAATGGATCGAAAACTATCTTAGACAGGTCGGGGAAGCAGGGAATCCTTCTCTCTGAGCCTGAGCAGTTGCCAACAAACTACGGATAAATCTCATCTAAAAACGGTTGGTAAAACGCACGGCAGCCCATCGGATGCGTGCAGGCATCCATCGGCAGACGCGGAACCTGGTCTTTGGGGTAGGTGCCGAAGACTTCCTGGCAGGCCGGGCAGGCATCGGCTGGAAGCACGACGACAATCTTGCTCACGCGTAGATTATCTTGCATCCGTTTGAGCGCTTCTTCGGCTTCAGCCATTCGCTTTGCCACGGCTTCAGGAGTTAACCCTGGGTATTTTAATTGCGGCATGATTAATTCTCCTCGTATAAATTTCGTTGCCATTTTACCCGAACAAGGTAGAGTTTCAAAGGCAGAATTTCTGGTGTATAAATTGCAATGAGTTAGTACCGCCCCCGCCTTGCATACTTTTGCGAGTAGCGATAAGATTAAAATTAGGGTAACTGCTCAGGCTAAGTCAGAGGAATTTCCATTTCTACTCTGGGCCGAGTAATTACAAAATCGGTAATATTTTTCAGAAGGCCAATTTTCATGCAGGTTTCTTTTTGCCCAGTTTGCGACTCCTCGGTAGATCCCCACCTTCGTTTTTGTCAGAATTGTGGTGTCGATTTAGCGTTGGCTGCCACGCTTGCGGAAGATGCCTTCGCTTCGACTTCTACTCCGCTCAAATTTCCCATTTCGCCGGAGGTATTGATCCCGCGACTGGGCGAAAAATTAGTTCAGCGCGGGGTGATCACGGTAGAGAATCTGGAAACCGCACTTCTCTACCAGAAAGAGCAAACTGCACTTGGCAAACCCGTTCTCTTAGGGCAGGCCCTCATCTATTTGGGTTATCTTGATCGGGCCACGCTAGATCAAACCATCACGGCTCAAATTCTAGATTTGCAGGCAGCCCTCAACCGTTCTAATCGAGACCTGGAAAAACGCGTTCAGGAATACACAGCCGATTTGCAGCGTGCATTACAGAAATTATCGGAACTTAACCAACTCAAATCGAATTTTATTTCAAACATTTCGCATGAACTCCGTACACCGCTGACGCATGTTAAGGGGTATCTCGAATTACTGTCTGACCAAAGCTTAGGCCCGTTGGCTAAGGATCAAATTGAAGCTACACAAGTGATGGGACGCGCGGTTGAACGCCTTGAAACGCTCATTAACGACCTCATCAAATTCTCGGAAACGGCCAAGGGAGGCCTCTCATTGCGTTTGGAGACCGTTGTTATTCATGATTTGCTGGAGGAAGTCACCACCCGTTCATTGTACAAAGCCAAAAATCGGAATATTACCTTGAATTGTACTATCCCGGAATCGCTTCCAAAAGTGATCGCAGATGAAGAAAATATCCAATGGGTAATCTCCCAACTGGTCGATAATGCCATCAAATTTACCAATCCTGGAGGGAAAGTCACCATTGTTGCCCGGAACGAGGGCCCGCAAGTTACCATTTCAGTTTCGGATACTGGTATAGGCATTCCGAAAGAACATCTTGACGAAATTTTCCTTCCGTTCCACCAATTGGATGGCTCCCCGCGTCGCCGGTATGGAGGAACAGGAATAGGACTTACCCTGGTGAAACGGATTGTCGAAGCCCATAACACCCATTTACAAATTGAAAGTGTCCCTGGCAAAGGCTCTCGCTTCCAGTTTTCCTTACCTCCAATAGAGCCTGTCCCTGCAGAACTCACTGTTCAGAGAGATGGTGAATGACCCAACCCTCCCCAGCGGAACCACGCTCCCAGCCCCCTTCCCTATCTAACCTAAAAAATGAACTCTTGAATGTTATTCAGCGCGATCTGGCCGATAATTTACCGGCAGCGAGCCAATATTCTCAAGAAGCCTGGAAACGAATCCAACATGTTTATCAGAAAATGCAGCTGAACCTTCCCGATCCTGCCCGGAATCGGCTGCTGCGAGAAGTGTTCGATGAACTGACCGGGTATGGGCCTATCCAACCCTTGCTTAACGACACGGATATTAGCGAAATCATGGTCGTGGGGGCAAAGAAAGTGTATATTGAACGAAATGGGGAATTGATTGAAACCAAAGTCTTTTTTGAAGATAATGCACATCTGCTACGCGTCATTGATCGCATTATCCACCCACTCGGGCGGCGAGTGGATGCCGACTCTCCCGCAGTGGATGCCCGCTTACCGGATGGCTCTCGCGTCCATGTAATCATCCCCCCGGTCGCGGTAGATGGCCCTTGCTTGACCATTCGTAAATTTCTGCCGAACAAAATGACCATTGAAGACCTGATTCAGTTGGAGTCGTTGACCGGGCACATGGCCGAGTTTTTGCAGGCATGTGTTGCAGCCCGCCTCAACATTATCATCTCAGGCGGGACGAGTTCGGGAAAAACCACAATGCTCAATGTGCTCTCCAGTTTCATTCCGGCCGATGAGCGGATCATTACGATTGAAGACGCGGTAGAACTTCAATTGAGGCAAAAACATGTGGTCCGGCTGGAGACAAAGAACCCAAATGTGGATGGTACTGGCGAGATGACTACCCGTGCGCTCGTGCGAAACGCACTACGAATGCGTCCTGATCGTATCATTGTCGGTGAAGTGCGTTCCGGTGAAGCCATGGACATGCTCCAGGCGATGAACACTGGACACACCGGATCCATTACTACCATCCACGCGAACACCCCGCGCGACGCCATCTCCCGAGTAGAAACAACCTGTATGATGGCCGGGTTAGACATGCCTCTACTCCCTATCCGCAAGCAGATCGCCTCTGCTTTTAACCTGATAGTTCATCAAACCCGTCTCGAAGACGGCACACGGAAGACCACTCAAATTACCGAGGTTGTCGGAATGGAGGGGGATGTGGTCACACTCAACGATATTTTTAAATTTGAGAAAACGGGAATTGACCCGGATGGAAAAATTTTAGGGGAACTAAAACCAACCGGTATTCGACCGATGTTCAGTCCTCGCCTGGATGTCGTAGGCTATAAGTTAAGCGGGGCCATCTTTGGGGCTGCTTCTTCCCCCTGGAGTGAGGCGCGTATTCAGGCCCGCCGCAGCAAGACGTGAAAAAGCATCTCTGCTATAATAAAAAGCACATAACTACTCAGCCGGGAGGGGATCAACCCGAAAAAAAGGTGTGCGTGGGGGTGTACACCCCCACGCACACCTTTTTTCGGGAAACCTTCTCTCTTAGCCTGAGCTGATCACAGGAGTCTTTATGATTAATCCAATGGCGATTACCCTTCGCAAGAAAAAGCTGGCTGTGCTGATCCTGGATGCCCGGCTGGTCTCCGGGCGAACTGTCGCCGAGTGTGCCAGCGTCTTAGGCGTTTCAACCGAGACATTCCAGGCATACGAGCAAGCGGAAGAAGCCCCATCCCTGCCTGAAATCGAAGCGTTGGCCTACTTTTTCAACATACCTGTCAGTCACTTCTCAGGCAATACGGCAATTTCCGCCAACGGCGCTCAAGAAGTCAGAAGGAAAAAATTGCATCAGGTAATTGACATCCGACGCCGTATTATTGGAACCCTGATTCGCAAGGCTCGCCAGGAGAAGGGTCTTTCTATCGAAGTGTTGAGCAAGCGGACGGGCATCTCCACTGAAGACATCGAGCGATACGAGTTAGGCGAAGTTTCCATCTCCATTCCGATCTTGGAAGTGTTGGCTGGGACATTGGGCCGGGCAATGATAGAATTTCAAGACACGCATGGCCCAATCGGCGCTTGGTTGCGCGAGCAACGCACTTTACAGCAAGTTTCAGTGATGCCTGAACAACTTCAAGATTTTGTCTTCAAACCCATCAACCGGCCTTACCTGGAGATTGCCAAACGGTTAAGTGAAATTGAAGTTGACCGGCTGCGCGCAGTTGCAGAAGGGTTGTTGGAGATTACCCTATGAGTGATGAGCAACCATTAGCCCCTGAACAACTGAACCAGGAAGGCAAAGCTGCCTATGAACGGGAAGAATTTCAGGAAGCCGCACGGGCATTTGAAGCCGCCGAACGTGGGTATTCGGCTGCTGGAGATGCGCTCAACGCAGCTGAGATGGCAAACAACCGGAGTGTCGTCCTGCTTCAAGCCGGAGAGTCACAGGCGGCCCTGGACGCGATTGGGAGTTCCGTTGAAATTTTTAGCCAGGCTGGCGATACCCGTCGCCATGCAATGGCCCTGGGGAACAAAGCCGCGGCCCTGGCCGGGCTGGGTAACCGCGAAGAAGCGGAAAAACTTTACTGGGAATCGGCTCGTCTGTTGAATGAAATTGGGGAAACGGAATTGCGTGCATCGGTTTTACAAGCCATCTCCCGCTTGCAAATGCGATCAGGGAGGTATATGGAGGCGGTTGCCAGTATGCAATCCGGGTTGGACCAGAAAGAAAAACCCACCCTCGTACAGCGTTTTTTGAAAAAGTTACTCCAGATCCCCTCACGACTGTTGAACCGTTAGATGTTGGAAGCGAGGTTTCTATCAGATTATGCGAACCTTCGCTTTTTTATAACCGCTCGGGCTAAGGCAGAGGAACTTCCATTTCCACTCTGGGCTAAGTAGTTACGCTTTTTTTCCTAACACATGCTCTTTCAGCCTGCTCAAAAATCTATTCAGATTCGCCCTGCACAGGAATCTGACCGGTTGCAATTGAGCAATTTGCTTTATTTCGAGCCATACATTCACCGCCATCTCGACTGGAAACGTCCGTTAGATTGGTTGGGCGAGCGCCCTTTTTTAGTTGCTGAACGGAAAGGACGGGTCGTTGCAACCCTGGTTTGTCCTCCAGAACCACCGGGCGTTGCCTGGATACGCGCCTTTGCTGTTTCTAATCAGATTCGTCCAGAACAGGCCTGGAGTTTGCTCTGGCAGAAAGCTTTTCGCGAACTATCTGAACAAGGGAAGCTGAGAATCGCAGCCCTTTGTGCGGATGCGTGGATGCGAAAATTGCTCGAGTCCAGTGGGTTTCACCAGACTCATGCTGTCGTTTTGCTTGTCTGGAATGGAACTGCGCCCCTCGCTCCGCCGCGCTACCCCGCCCGCCCCCGGGTGATGCTCCCCAAGGATTTACCACAGGTGTTTGAACTGGATTGGATTTGTTTCGACACGCTTTGGCGGAATTCCCAAGAGACAATCAAATTAGCACTTAATCAGGCTGTTTTTGCAACGGTCGTCGAAGAAGAGGGGAAAATTGTTGGGTACCAGATTAGTACGCCCAGCCCGCGTGGAGGGCATTTGGCCCGTTTGGCTGTCCATCCAGATATGCAAGGAAAGGGAATCGGGTATGCGATTGTCTATGATTTGCTTGCCAGGTTTTCAAATCGGGCTGCGGAAATCGTAACGGTCAATACGCAAGCGGACAATATGGCCTCTCTAGCCTTGTATCATAGGGCCAATTTTGAGCAAACAGGTCATAAGTATCCAGTTTACGAATATTATTAGGCTTATTTTACCTGAGATTAATCGTCATCCTTAAAATTCGGAACATGTATCTCATGGCTTCCAACAAATCCCAAAAGACATCCCTTCGCGAAGAACGCCGAAAAAAACGCCAACAGCAAAGGCGTGTTTCTCAATTATGGTGGGTAGGAAGCATTATTTTGGTAATTGGTTTATTGGGAGTTTTACTCTGGTATTCCAACCGCCCCTTATTGGGAGAGGCATTTCCTGTATCTGGGGAAAATAGCCATGTACCAGAAAACAATCCGTTGCCGCCATTCAGTACGGACCCCCCTACATCCGGGACGCATTATCCAACCTGGTGGTCACCCGGCTTTTATGATGAAGACAGTCCCGAAGCAACGAATGTAGCTTCTCCTGCGGGTTATCTGGTGCATAATCTCGAACACGGATACGTCATTTTTTGGTATAACTGCACGTTGCTTACGCCGGAAGCGTGCAAAACTTTAAAAAGCGAATTACGTGTGGTCATTGAAGATGCCAATAACTTTAAAATCATTGCTTTCCCCTGGGCCTCGACAGACGTACCCGTCGTTGCTACATCCTGGGGACGATTATTGAAGATGGAGCGTTTTGATCCTGAACTGGCGGCTGAAATGATCCGGCGTAATCGCAACCACGCTCCAGAACCCAATGCCCAATAATTAGGAGAAATTGTGTCTACCAAATCTTCCCGTGAAACCCGGCGTCAAAGACGCCAGCAACAACAACGACGCCAAATGATCCGAAATTTGTTGATCATTGCGGGTGTTGTACTCCTCATCGCAGCGGGTATTATTTACGCCAGCCTGCGTCCGATTGGGGATATTGTCGAAATCACCCCAAGAGACTTGCAGAACGCCAATGGGCTTACTTTGGGCGATCCAAATGCTCCGGTTGTCGTTGAAGCTTTTGAAGATTTCCAATGCCCGGCCTGTCTTAGTTTTACCCAAACGGTTGAACCTCAGTTAATCGCCAGTTATGTGGATACCGGACAGGTTCTCTTTATTTATCGTCATTACCCATTCATTGGGCAGGAATCGTCTGCTGCTTCGAATGCGAGCATGTGCGCGAATGAACAAGACCGTTTTTGGGATTACCATGATATTCTTTTTGCCAACCAGACCGGCGAGAATATTGGCGCATTTTCCAATCGAAGGCTTCAGGCCTTTGCAGAAACCCTCGGTTTGAATATGGATAACTTTAACGCTTGTTTCAGAGAAAACCGGTATGATGATCAAATCAAAGAAGATAAAGCGAATGGACTTGCCAGTCAGGTGACTGGTACACCAACGATCTTTGTAAATGGTCAAATCCTGTCCAGCTTTGCCTATCCAACCATACAAGCGGCCATCGAGACCGCTCTGGCGACCAGCCCTTAACTCCGCTGCTTCTCCAAATCTTCAACGTGCGTCTTCAAAAGGGCGCACGTTTTTGTTTTCCAATTCGCTTATAATTTTTCGAGTCTACCGTAATTGACGGGGTGGGAATTCGAATTTTGAAGGTGGTGGGGGGTATACACCCCCCACCACCTTCAAAATTCGAATTCCCACTAAGAACGGAGAGCCTGTTTTTCTCATATCAGATCGTGGAGATGATGCTATGAAAAACTTCTTGACTGGTGTCCTGCTTGTCCTTGTCGGAATTTTGATCTCAGGTTTGATCTGGCTGACCGCAGCTGCGCCGCGCGGGGAGCCAGTCGCTTTACTGCCGCCCCCCACCCCCCTGCCTTTAGTGGTTTACGTCACCGG
>DATDOR010000726.1:0-8783 GCA_035293165.1 Anaerolineales bacterium
AAGAACAAATATTATTTGGTTCTTTAGGAATCGGCGGGAAGGTCCCCAGATTTTGGGGTGTGAGTGGGGTGTACACCCCACTCACACCCCAAAATCTGGCATTAACCACGGCAAATCCCAAAGAGCCTATTATTTTTTTTCAAAAGGAGATCAAAATGAACACCAAAAATTTTTTTCTCACGACCCTGTTATTGGGCCTGACTGCCCTTCTGCTTTTGACAGGTTGTGCCCAATCAATCGCGGACGCGGCCCCAGCACGGCATAAACTCCCTGGCACCTGGCATGTGATCGTCGGTGAATCCGTGAACGGTTTCCCTGGCTTCGAAGCTTACCACACCTTCAACGCCGATGGCACGATGACGGAAGTTTCCAGCCTGCTGCCCACGCTGACTGAAAGCCCCGCACACGGCGTATGGGCCAAGGATCGAGACGAATATGATGCTACCTTCGAATTGTTCGCCTTCAATGAAGCAGGGGAGTTGGATATCCGCATCCGGGTGCGGATGACGGTCACGGTGGACAGCGACGATCACTTCAGCGGTGTGGCCGACGTGGATTTGCTGTTGCCCGATGGGACCGTGGAGAAAGGGGTAGACTCTTCTTCCGTCGAAGGGACACGGGTGCTGGTGGAAGGGGCCGGATAAGTTCCAAACCTCGGAAAACTGAATATTTTGTTATACCCCCCCACCTGCAAAAGTGGGGGGGTATAATTTAACTTACCCAACATCTTCAGGAGGATGTATGCGAAAAAAAGTTACGCTCATCACCGGCGCTTCAGGAGAAGTCGGCACCGCCCTGGTCCAACGGCTGGCGAAGGAAGGCAGCAACCCCCTGCTCACGCTCGACGTTCATCCTGAACCGGACGCGGTCAAAGGAAAGTCTACCTTCTTACAGGCGGATATCCTCGACAAGAATCTGTTCTCCCGCCTCGTTGCGGAGTACGAGATCGAAAAAATCTTTCACCTTGCCGCGCTGCTCTCCACTCGAGCGGAGTTCACCCCCGAAACGGCGCACAAAGTCAACGTGGAAGGCACGATGATGCTCCTCCAACTGGCCGCCGAGCAATCCGCGTGGCGCGGTGAACCGGTCTTGTTCATGTTTCCCAGTTCGATTGCTGTCTACGGCCTGCCCGACCTGGAAACCAAACAGCGGTACAGCCGTGTGCGTGAATGGGAGTGGAACTACCCCACCACCATGTATGGCTGTAACAAACTCTACAGCGAAATGCTCGGCAGCTATTTCAACAAAAACTACCGCCAACTCGCCGCCGAACGCCCGGTCATGCTCGATTTCCGCTGCGTGCGCTACCCAGGCCTGATCAGCGCCTTCACTGTCCCCACTGGTGGGACCAGCGACTACGCCTCAGAAATGATCCACGCCGCCGCACTGGGCAAACCCTACCAATGCTTCGTCCGCGAGGGGCTGACCATCCCCTTCATGGCAATGCCCGACGCCGTGGATGCCATTCTACAACTTGCCGCCGCCCCATGTAAAAACTTGCGCCATCAGGTGTACAATGTCGGGGCATTTAGCATGAGTGCCGGCGAAATCCGAGCCCTCGTCGTTAAAGCGTTCCCCGGTGCGGAAATCACTTTCGAGCCAGACACCAAGCGCCAAAACATCGCCGAAAGCTGGCCCATTGATGTGGACGATTCCACCGCCCGCCGAGACTGGGGTTGGGAACCCAGGTTTGAAGCAGAAAAAGCGTTTACAGAATATCTCATTCCAAACATCAAGAAGCGGTATCAATAAGAGTGTCAGGTGATTGGGTGTCAAGCGTCAGGTTTGACTGAATACCTGACACCTGATACCTGACATAGGAGAACTTATGCCCCTCGATATCATCATCGGCACGCAATGGGGCGACGAAGGTAAAGGCCGTGTGGTTGACCTCCTCGCCGCCAAAGCCGATTACGTTGCCCGGTACAGTGGTGGAGATAACGCCGGACACACTGTCACCATTGGCGATCAGATTTACAAACTTCATCTGATCCCGTCCGGAATCATCCACGAACACACCACCGCCATCATGGGGAACGGCATGGTCATCAATCCTGCCACCCTGCTGGATGAGATGTCCCGGCTCCGGGCTGGAGGGGTGCGCGTGGACCCCAAACGCCTTCGCATCTCCTACGCCGCCCATTTGATCTCGCCCGCGCACCGTGCGCTCGATGCTGCCCAGGAAAAAGCCAGGGGAAGAGAACAAATCGGAACCACCTTGCGGGGCATCGGCCCGGCCTATACCGGCAAAGTGGCCCGCTACGGCATCCGCATAGGACAAATGCTTGACCCGGAAGGTTTTGCCGACGCCGTCAAAGCTCAGGTGGAGTCGATCAACCAGCAATTGACCCTACTTTACGACGGCGACCCGCTCGACCCCGATCAGGTCGCCGTTGAATACGTGGACTATGCTCGCCAGCTGGCTCCCTATGTTGGGGATGTCTCTGTCCTTCTCGCCGAAGCCTTACACCGCAACAAACAAGTCCTGGCCGAAGGCGCGCAAGGAACTCTCCTCGACCTCGATCATGGCACGTACCCCTACGTGACCAGTTCCACCCCAACTGCGCCGGGCGCTCTGCTTGGACTTGGCATTGGGTTTGGACACATAGGGCGGGTGGTCGGGGTGACGAAAGCCTTCCAAACCCGTGTCGGCGGCGGCCCATTCCCCACCGAACTGGAAGGCGATCTGGCTACGCGGTTACGCGGCACAGGTGAAAATCCTTGGGACGAGTACGGAACCACGACCGGACGGCCGCGCCGCGTCGGTTGGCTGGACTCTGTCCTGTTGCGCTATGCCATTCGAATCAACGGTTTGTCCGAATTGGCCGTCACCAAACTGGACGTACTGACTGGCCTGCACCCGCTCAAAATTTGTGTGGCTTACCGGATGAGCGGGCAAGTATACCGAGAACTCCCCCTCGGCCCGGGCGATTTGACTCAGTTTGAACCGGTCTACGAAGAACTTCCCGGTTGGGACGAGGATATTACTCACATCAGGTCATTCAACGATTTACCTCTAGAAGCCTGCGATTACATCGTCCGGCTGGAGGAATTGGCAGGTATCCCGGTTCAGACGGTTTCCGTTGGCCCGGAGCGGAGCCAGGTGATCCATATTGATTGATGCTTTGTACGCAGAGGGTACAGATACCACGGAAAAATTTTCTGCGGTTTCTGTGCCCTCTGCGTTATCTGTGTACCATCAACTTTTCGACCTCCATCAAAATTCCTTCCAATGGCATATCTGCCAGCGAATTCAACAGCATATCGGGCGGCTCAAAGACCAGGAGACGAGTGATGGGATTGGGGACAGCAACACAAAAAATTCCTGCATGTTTCGCTGCCAGCACACCGTTCGGTGAATCTTCGAAGATAATGGCCTCATCCCGCGCCACGCCGAGGGTTTTTGCCGAGCGGAGGAACAGACTGGGATCGGGTTTGGCGATGCCGACATCGTCCACGCAGATGATGGCATCAAAGTGGTCAAATAACCCCAACCGCGTCAGGTGTGTATCTACCCATGAATGAGGGGAACTGGACGCAATGGCAAGCCGTAACCCAACCCGGCGGGCGTCGGTTAAGGTATCCATTACGCCTGGGAGGACTGGCGAGGCAGCGATAATTTCGTGATCCCGCGCGCGGCGGCGGGCGATCAATCCTTCCCGGTCCAGTTTGCGCCCCACTTGGGCTTCCAGGTAATCCACTGGATCAAAGGCTGATGATCCATTTCCGCCAACGATTTGTCCCCAGGTTTCGATGGGAAGTTCACATCCGAATTCGTTGTAAATCTCCTGCCAGGCTTGGTATTCAGGGGTTTCGGTGTCGAGGATCAGGCCGTCGAAGTCAAAAACGAGGGCGCGGATAGGCATATATTCTCCTTAAACAAGACTTCCGAAGTCCAACGCAGACTTCCGAAGATCTGCTAAAAGTGAAGAAAAGGTGACTACTCAGCCGGGTAGAGGAGTATCCCGAAAAAAAGGTGTGCGTAGGGTGTACACCCCGCGCACACCTTTTTTTCGGGGAGCTTTCTCTCCTAGCCTGCGTAGGCGCAATGCATTTACGGGTGCATTGCACCTGGTTACGACAAAAATGATTTGATTGTATCCCACAACCCAATCACGCCACCGGCAATCAAAAGAACGCCAAACCCAACACCGGCAATATTGCCTGCGTAAGGAATACCTTGATAATGAATGCTGATTCCCTGCACCGTTGCAATCGCACTCACCAAAGCCAGCACCAAACCACCCAACACAAACGCCACGCCAAAAATGATCGCCAACGGACTTTGCCGGGCTGCAACGCTTTTCCGGTTTTCAAAGGCCACCTGGTACACCAACTTCTGGGCATCCTGCCAATCCATGCCGGTACGCTCACACACCTCCATCACAATATCACTGCGACGGCGGTGCTTCCCCAACTCCCGCACGATAAATTCAGCAATTTCTTTCTCATCCATCCAAGCCTCCAGATTTTGCGAATTATAGCAAAAATCTCTCGTCAGCCCAGAGCCGAAAATGCGGCTCTTTGGGATTTGCCGTGGTTAATGCCAGATTTTGGGGTATGAGTGGGGTGTACACCCCACTCATACCCCAAAATCTGGGGGCCTCCCCGCCGATTCCCAAAGAACCGAAAATGGCAGACCCTAAAGGTTTTTTTCACTCTGTTGATTGCCTGATCCAACATAAGAACGGGCCTTATTGGGCGATTCGTCCAGAAAAATAAAACCTTTAGGGTCTTTGCCGCTAGTTTTCAGACAGCTTCTGATACAATTCTGGCGTCAGCTCAGGATTTACTTCGGATCGTAATTTTGAATAGAGGTTTTTATGCCATCCGAACAACTTTTTGTATACGGCACGTTGCGCCCGCCCCAGCCGGATTCCAGTCCTGACGACAGCCGCTACTACTCCCGTATTGCCCCCTATCTGAAAAACGTCACCCCCGCCTGCCTTCCCGATGCTGACCTTTATGATCTAGGTACCTACCCCGGCGCGCGTCCAGGCAAGGGCGAAATTATCGGCGAAATTCTGACCATCGCCCGTGCTGCACTCGACAATCTTGACCAGATCGAAGGCCATCCCCACTTCTTCTACCGTGAACGAATCGTCGCCCAAACGCCTGAAGGGAAAAAGGAAGCATGGATTTACTACGCCCCTGACTCCCTCACCGCCGGACAATGCCTGATCCCCAACGGGGATTGGCTCCGGCGCGGGCATGAATCCCACCCCAGCCGGGAAGGCGTTCCCACACATGCCCACTCTCCAATAGACCCCATTTTGACCCGCGTCATGGCACGGCTCGTGAAAGCAAAACGAACCTGGCTCGCTACCACACGCCCCGACGGGCGTTCACGATTACGCCCCACACAACACATCTGGCACAATGGACGCATGTATGTCCTCAAACACACGGATAGCGATCAACTCCAGGACATCCTGCAAAACCCAGCCGTGACCCTCGCCCACCCCAGCGCGAAAAACCCGATCACGCTCGAAGGGTGGGCCACTCCTGCCCAGGCGGTACGTCCCCAATTGCGCCCGTTATTTTTTGTACAATATGGCATAGACATCGAAAAAGAATCCTATGCCGTCGTAGACATTACCCCCATCCGCTTACGCGCGCGGGGAAAGCATGGGGAAGGGGAGTGGCGGGGGAGTGAAGTAAGGAGCATAGACAGGTAGATATGGAAAAGATCATCACTTTTCCCCAAGATGCGACACCGGAATGGCTGACGGAGATTTTCCACACGAACGGCCATCTCCCTGCCGGGGAAGTGGTATCCGTCAAACAGGGATACCGGATGTTTGGCGGCTCAACGATCATCCCGCTTGATTTAGAATATTCGCCTGGGGCAACGGCAACCGCCCCCCGCCGGGTTCTGTTAAAGCTCCCCGACCCGCGCGGCGAGAAGACGGGGGATCAGGAAGTAGATTTTTACACGCGTATCGCCCCGCTGATGGATCCATCACCGGGCATTCGCTGTTACCACGCGGCGAATGAAGATGGGCTGGGTTTCACGATCTTGATGGAGGATTTGTCGGAGTCCCACGAGTCCCACATCCCTTCGTTTATCCCACCCCTGGAAGAACGCGGGCGAATGATGGTGGATACGCTGGCACGGTTCCATGCGTTTTGGTGGGATCATCCGAAGTTGGGCGGGGAGGTTGGAGATTTTCCAACGGAGGCAGGACTGGCCCGGTGGCAGGAGGAGTACCAGGGTTGGACGGGGGAGTTTTTCGATGAAATGGGCGACCGGCTTTCGGCACGGGAACGAAAAATCGTGGAGGGCGCACGGGAGGCGATTTTACCGCGAATGTACACGCGCTATTTCATCCGCAAGCATTTGACCCTCATTCACAGTGACCCGCACGCGGGCAATTTTCTGTATCCCCGCGACCCGGCGAAGGACACCCTGCGGATCATTGACTGGAAAAGCTGGCACATCAACCTGGGGGTGGATGATATGGCACACATGATGGGACTGTTTTGGTTTCCCACACACCGGGCACGCTGGCAGGAGATATACTTGCGCCAGTATCACGAAACACTGAGGGCGCATGGCGTGGAGGGGTACAGTTGGGAAATGTGCTGGGCTGATTACCGGCTGGCGGCAGCGACGTATGTCCTCTACCCGATCTGGCAGTGGAGCCGGGAAATGCCAGAATTGATTTGGTGGCATAATTTCCAACGAATTTTGATCACTTTTGACGAACTGAATTGCGCCGAATTTCTGGAGACCTGATCCATGCATCTTTTTAACCAAACCCCGCCCATCCTGGGCAACCAATATGACGATGACCGGGTGCTGCGCTCGTATCTGCAACGCACCCTGCCCTCGGAAATGCTGTATGAAGTCGAACCCTCCCTACGCGAAATGGGTGACCTATCTGGCGGAGAATTGTATCAATTGCAGCTCGCCGACCGGCTCAATGAACCCAGCCTCACCCAGTGGGACGCCTGGGGCGAGCGTATAGACCAGATCGAAATCACCCCGCTCTGGAAAGCCGCCGAGCGCCTGGCTGCTGAAAAAGGGGTGGTCGCCGCTGCTTACGACACCCCCTACGGACGTTTTTCCCGTCCCTACCAGTTCTCCCTGGCCTATCTCTTTCACCCCTCTACGGACGTGTACACCTGTCCGCTTGCGATGACCGACGGGGCCGCGCAAACCCTGCTCCGGTCACGAAATGAAGACCTGCTCGACCGCGCCTTCCACCACCTGACCAGCCGCGACCCCGCCCAATTTTGGACGAGCGGTCAGTGGATGACGGAACTGACTGGAGGGTCGGACGTCGGCCTGTCGGAAACTGTCGCCCGGCAAGATACGGAAGGTGTTTGGCGATTGTACGGGCGCAAGTGGTTCACGTCCGCGACTACTTCGCAGATGGCGCTCACGCTGGCCCGCCCGGAGGGGAACGGCCCCGGTGGGCGCGGGTTGGCGTTGTTTTACGTCGAAACCCGCGATGAAAATGGGCGGCTGCAAAACATCACCGTCAACCGGCTGAAAGACAAATTGGGCACGCGCAAAGTCCCTACCGCCGAACTGGCTCTGGATGGCGCGCCCGCCTGGCCGGTGATGGAACTGGCAAACGGCGTGCGGAACATCGTCCCGATGCTGCACCTGACTCGAACATGGAATAGCATCAGCGCGGTCGCGTTCATGCGGCGCGGGTTGGCCCTTGCGCGGGATTACGCCCGCAGGCGGGTGGCGTTTGGCGCGCCGCTCATCGAGAAGCCCCTGCACGCCGACACCCTGGCCGGGCTTCAGGCCGAAATGGAAGCGGCGTTTCACCTGACGTTTTTCCTCGTGGAATTGATCGGGCTGGACGAAGCCGGGGAAGGTCAGGAGGAGACGCGTGATCTGCTGCGCCTGCTGACTTCGATCACAAAATTAACCACAGGACGCCAGGCCGTTGCGGTGACGAGCGAGGTGCTGGAAGCGTTCGGCGGGGCGGGGTACGTGGAAGATACCGGCTTGCCCGCGCTGCTGCGAGATGCACAGGTGTTGCCCATTTGGGAAGGCACGACGAATGTCTTATCCCTAGATGCGCTCCGGGCATTGCAAGAAGGGAACGCGCTCCAGGCATTGATCAATAAAATGGAACACTGTTTGCGCGCCGCGCGTGATCCGCACCTGGCCGCTGCCGGGCAAACCGCCCAACAAGCCCTCGCCCACGCCACCCAATGGCTGCAAACCAACCTGCCCAAGGGACGGGATGTATTGGAGGCCGGGGCGCGCCGTTTCGCGTTGACGTCAGGCCGCACGCTCGCCCTGGCGTTGCTGGTTGAACACGCACAGTGGGCACTCGATCACGAGGGAGACGTGCGACCCCTCGCCGCGGCCCGCCGGTTTGCGCAGGCGGGGGTGGATGAGATTGTGGATGAGGATGCGTTGGAGGAGGCTTTAATGCTGGCGAATGACGCTTTATACCCATGACCTACCTCCAAATCGCCGTCCACGTCCCCCAGGTTTCCGGGACATTTGACTACCACCTGCCCCCCGAACTCGAAGGGCAGGTGCAGCCCGGCTGCCTGGTCACGGTCCCGTTCGGCGCGCAGACGGTGCAGGGGATTGTCATTGGCGAAGTGGACGTGCCTGCCGTCCCGGAAACGCGCCCGGTGGAGAGTCTGCTCGATCCCATTCCCGCCGTCACCCCCGCGCAGATCGCCCTCGCCCAGCATATCGCCGAAACCGCCCTCGCCCCCCTCGCCGCCTGCCTTGCGCTCATGCTCCCCCCCGGCCTCGCCCAACTGTCGGATACCCTCTACACCCTCGTCGAACTCCCCCC
>DATDOR010000727.1:0-2798 GCA_035293165.1 Anaerolineales bacterium
CGCCCCCGCCCGGTGGTTGTGGAACACCGTTGCCCGTTCGGCGAACCGCGCCAGGTTGGGGGTGGTTTCGCGCGGGTAGCCGTACAATGAAACGTTGCGCGCAGTCAGCGCATCGAATACCAGGAACAGAACGTTGGGTGCGCCAGAATTCTGTACCGCGCCCTTTGGTTCGCCCACGAACAACGGCCATCGAAACTGCGTTAAGGGCAGCAGGGCGGCAAGTTTGAGAAAATCGCGGCGGGTGAACGGGGAAGTCACTACGTGCCCTTATATATTTCGGATGATGACAATCACTAGCCCCACTACGTCGATAAAAAGATATAAAGCAGTCAGCACAGCCAATCTTTCTATGAAACTCTTCACCCCGATCTCAAATTTAGGGAACCGTTGCAACAGCCAGTATGATCCCAAAACGAAGGCGAGATAAGTAACTACAATCACGATCCCGAAAAACGAGCGCACGAGAGGTTCCTGTAAATGCGCGATCATAGATACAATAGAGGTCAACCAAATGAACAAAGCGCTCAAAACCACCATTTTTTCTGTAAACCAATTCCCCGGCACCAATGCCGCGAGAATGAGAACCCCTACTGTCCCGATCAAACTCTCTAGCAATGTAAAAACCAGAGTCAGCCCAATCATACCAGCCAGTTCCCATAAGTTAACTCGCAAAATCCAGGCTGGAATCTGGTTCAACAGCCCAATAATAGCCCAGACATGCACCGGGAAGGCACACGCGACAAAAATCGCAAACAAATTCTGGCGGGAAAAACGTTGTTTATAAGTAGCCAAGGCCTTTTAACCTTTCTCCCACGGTTTTATCATCTTCATCACTCGACACAGGCGGGGGAGCGGAGGCTTTCGAGGCCAGGGTTTTCCCCAATGCAAGTGCGGGGAAGTCAAGATAGGAGGGTGCAGAGAAATTACTCAGCCCCCGGCTGGCGAACAACACGCCGGGGACGGCTTCCGGCGCAATACAGTGATCTGCCCCCCAATGGTCAAGATTTGCCTGTAATTCGTCAGTTCCCCAGCCCCCCAAACCAGTCTCCTGAGAAGCGCGGAATCCGGGTGCATATCCGACGACTAAATCAGGACCATAAGATGCCAACGGGCCATCAAAGGCTTCGGCGTTTGTTCGCACGCTTTGGACAATTGTGTTGCCTTCGGGACTGCGCCAGTCCAATAAAGCCGCCCGCAATTTTTCGAGCAGAATGTCTTTTTCACCGGGTTGTACTGTGCCTTTCCCTTCTCGGCCTGCGAGATTTAAATAGAGAGAGTTCAATCCCAGAGCATAGGCCTGACTCTTGGGCCAATCCACCTCTCGGAAACCATTCGCTCCCCCCACTTTTGGAGTCAGGTAACCCCGGTCTATCAACCAACGGTTGAGGTGTACTTTTTGGTCGAATTTTGCAAATCCATGATCAGAAACAAATATCAGACGCGCATCGCGGAGTCCTTGCTTTTCCAACTGCGCCTGAACCCGTCCTGCGAACGCATCAAGTTTGGTATACCAGTTTTCAATCACGTCAGGCCGATTGTGCCAATACATATGCTGAACCCGGTCGAGCGTGTCAAAGACGGTCGCGAGCACTCCCTCACGGAAATTGCGGAGCTGGTGCATGAAGACACGCTCTCGTGATTCAAAAATTGAGTCACAAAGGGTTAAAAAATGTTCGTCTGTGATGCACCCTTCCTCAAGGGCAGTCGTGTCTTGGGGCCAGCCGAGGGTCAGAAATGGCCCGGCTGCTTTCCAGGTATCCTTGACAAAGCCGGGAGGAGTTGCGTAACGCCAGGGCGAATGGAGGGGATGTTGCTGGAGAGGGAGGGCATACAGTTTTGGCTCAGAACCGGCCTGGGTGAGAATGAAACGGGTGATCGCCCAAACCTTAACCAGGAACCCGGCGTTGAATGTAATTTCTAATATGGGACTCCACTCTCCAAGACGTAACGCTACTTGCTGTTTTCCCACCGTCAAGTGGGCGGACGCATCCCCGATCATTTCTAGCTGGATTTCCAGGGGGATGGGTCCTGTTCCCGCGCGTGTTTTCTTGACTGGGCCGGGCAGCACTCCGGAGAAGCGGCCCGTTCCCCGCGTAGTGAGGGGTGCGAATTGAGATTTCCGCGTCCCATCGTTCCAACTGGAGTCCACCGAAAAATAAGTTCCCACTCCCAGGCGGCCTTGAATATCGGACGCGCCCAATCCGGGGAACGTTTGCACAGGGATTTCGAGACGGGCGGGGAAAGTTGCAGGCCACCACATCACCGTCGCGGGGTAGCCATCATCGGTGGCCTGTTCAAACAGCGTGTAAGCCGTGTGGGGCGGAACGAACTGCGTACCGATGCCGCTGGTTGTTTTCGTCGGGAGCAGGGAGACGCTGGGTATATAGGATGCGGGGTTGCGGTGGACGAAATCGAAGATGCCGTGGCCGCCAGGGTTCAGCCCTGTGGCAATGCTCGTCCAGGAGACTTCACTTTGGGGTGGGTTTGCCACTGCAAAACGCCGGTAGCCATCCGCCCGAACGAGTTTGGCGAGGTTCGGGAGCCTTCCGGCCTCCACCATGCGCTCAAACTGGTTCGGATCGAACGCATCAAAACCGACGATGATCGTTTTCAGCATGTTATTCGGCGGTCAGGCCATCTGCGGCCTTGCTGTCTTCGAGCGGTTTTTTCTCTTCGGTCACATCCCCCCGGCGATTTCGCTGGAACTGGGCGATCATCTGGCGGATTCTGCCGGAGAAAACTAAAATCACACCGGAGATGGAACCGAAAAGAACGGCCAAAATTTGGAAAAGCATGCC
>DATDOR010000728.1:0-3477 GCA_035293165.1 Anaerolineales bacterium
AACGGGCGCGACCTACTGGCGCGCGCCGATTGGTGATGTCGGTGCTGAAGTTGCGCTGGCGCGTGCGTCATGGGCCGAGTGGGCGGCGAAGTACCTTCATCACCTTTTTCCATCGCTTCAGTCGCCTGAACGGTGGGAAATTCTTCGTCGACGGTTTTGTTGGTGAAGAGGGGGGAGATGAGGTACCAACCGACAGGGATAGCGATTAAGATGCCAAGCAAGATAAGCCAATTGCGGGTTTTCATGTGAAAATACTCCTCAGGTGAACTTTTGTTATGTTTGGATTTTAGTCTCAGATGATTACGAGTTTATTACATTGAGGATACCTGATTAAAATGTAAGTACTCAGGATAAAGCAGAGGAACTTCCGAAAAAAAGGTGTGCGAGAGGGTGTACACCCTCGCGCACACCTTTTTTTCGGCGATCCTGCTACTCTGGGCCGAGTAGTTACATTAAAATTTTTAAATAGCGATTTGCGCTACGATCCGAGGAATGATCCTCGACAGCTTACTCCTTTTATGAAAACTCTTTCCAAAAATCAATGGCTTCGTTTTTTTATGTTCGTCTTCCTGGGGCGAGGAATGTTCAGTTGGGCAAATATGCAAGTGAACGGAATATCCGCAGAGGAAACACCCGAACCGGGAGAATCTGCATACCTGGACTGGGTGGAACGATTAATAAAAGAGGCAGCCCCAGGAGAAAACCCCCCTTCTGCGAATACACTTCCTTGTAACGGAGGGTTCGCGGGGATTTACCCCTGTTGGAGGGTAGATTTGAAGGCATTTATGCCACTAGACACTTTCTCAGCAGGGAACGCCAACGATCTTTGGGGCTGGACCGATCCCCTGTACGGGAAAGAATATGCACTGCTGGGATTGAACAACGGCACGGCATTTGTGGACATCACCGACACAGAGAATCCGGTGTATCTGGGCAACCTGCCCACTCACTCGATAACCTCGATCTGGCGCGATATAAAGGTCTTTTCTAATTATGCCTTTATTGTGGCGGATAATGCAGGGAGTCATGGACTGCAAGTGTTCGATTTGGTACAGCTTCGCAGTGTTGTGAATCCCCCTGTCACTTTTACCGAAACAGCCCATTACGGGAATTTTACCGAGGCGCACAACATTGCCATCAATGAAGACACCGGTTACGCCTATATCCTCGGTTCCAATACCTGCTCCGGGGGGCTGCATATCGTCAACATTCAGAACCCGCTTAACCCTACCTTTGCCGGGTGTTTCAGCAATGACGGGTACACGCACGATGCACAATGCGAGTTTTATCACGGCCCGGACACGGATTATTCAGACCACGAGATGTGTTTCAACGCGAATGGAGACACGCTCACCATCGTAGATGTGACGAACAAAGCTGCGCCGGTGGCCGTTTCCATCACGCCCTACGCCGGTTCCGGGTTCACGCACCAGGGCTGGTTAACGGAAGATCATGCCTATTTCCTTCTTGGGGATGAGACCGATGAAATCAGTTTTGGGCACAACACCCGCACGCGCATCTGGAATGTCGCTAACCTGGATGCCCCGGTGGTCATCGGCATCCACGATGGGCCGAATCCTTCGACTGACCACAATTTATACGTCAGAGACCAATTTGTTTTTGAGTCCAACTACACGAGCGGCCTGCAAATCTACGACCTGTGTGAGGTGTCCAATGGAATCCTTACCCTGGCTGCCTACTTTGATTCCTACCCGGCCAACAACAATACCGGCTATTTCGGCTCGTGGAGCAACTACCCCTACTTTGCCAGTGGAAACGTCTTAGTAAGTGGCATTTATGACGGGCTATTCATTCTCAAGCCCCTGATGCCTGGCGTTTCCCTTTCCCCGAAGGCTTCCTACCTTTCGGGAACGTCAGGGGAAGTCATCTCGCACACGTTTTGGGTGTCCAATATGGGCACGATCTCCGACACCTTTGGCATTTCGGTGGATGGAAATAGCTGGAACACTTCGCTTTCATTGGCTTCTAGCAACCTGCTCGCCCCGGGGGAAATTTTCACGGTGACAGTTGGCGTGACCATTCCTCTTATCACTGCTCTTGCCGACATTGACATAGACGAATTTACTCTGACCGTTTCATCCGGCGCGAATTCCTGCATCACGGCTCAAGCGACAGGAAAGACCCATGCGAACGTCAACCCGGGTGTGGTTCTCACCCCAGCCCATCAAGTCCAAAGCGGCTTCCCTGGAGAAACGGTTTTTCATTCCCTCACCATTACCAATACTGGTGACTATACAGACACCTTCACCTACTCCGTAAACGCCATCTGGCCGACTGCCGTCCACACAACGACCACCAACACTCTTCCTCCCGGAGAACAAACTACCCTCCTGGTCGGGGTTCAAACGCCTGGCCGTAAGGGCGGGGTGATTGCTGCCACGGACATTTTCACCCTTACCGCGATATCTCAATGGGATATGACAATCACCGAACAGGCAAGTGGAACAACCCAAGTCGTCGCCACGCCTGGAGTTGTGCTGAGTCCTGTCCAAACAGGGATGGGCAGCATTGGCTCGAACGTGACCTACACCCTTGTCGTCACCAACACCGGCAACTTCGCCGATACATTTCTGATCGAGGCCAGCGGTGTTTGGCCTACCACCGTCTCTCCGTCCGAAACCAGTCCGCTTGGATTCGGGGAAAGTTTTTCCTTCAGCGTCGCTGTTCATATTCCGGCAAGCGCAGTCATTGACGACAGTGACACAACGACTGTAACGGCGACTTCTTCACTGGACACTTCAGTAAACGCCACCGTCGAAATAAAAACTGTCGTACCACACCAACTCTTTTTCCCCCTCATCGTCAGAAACGAATAAACGGGTCAATTCCGTATATCAGCCCGGAAGGGTGAAGTAAAAACTAGCCCCTTCATCAACAGCTGCTTCCGCCCAGATACGCCCCCCATGCCGGTGAACGATGCGTTGGACCGATGCCAATCCAATGCCCGTCCCCTCAAATTCCTCATCCCTGTGTAAGCGTTGAAATGCTCCGAAGAGCTTATTTACATAAGCCATCTCAAACCCCGCGCCGTTGTCCTGTACAAAATAAATGGCTCTTTGGGATTTGCCGTGGTTAATGCCAGATTTTGGGGTGTGAGTGGGGTGTACACCCCACTCACACCCCAAAATCTGGGGACCTCCCCGCCGATTCCCAAAGAACCAAATAAATTTTCTCCTCTCCTCCTTTCCGTCCAAAGGTGATTCTGGCAAGAGGGCGTTGACTGGTAAATTTCCAAGCATTGCCTAAAAGGGCAGTATAGACTTTGGTCCCGGCTTCGGAAGTCTCCAGTTAAGCTACACGCGTTCTCCTGCCAGGATACGCTTCAAAAACTGGCCTGTGTAACTCCCCCCGAACATCGCGACCTCCTCCGGGGTTCCCTCCGCGATGATCCCCCCACCTCGGTCGCCACCCTCGGGGCCGAGGTCAACAATGTGATCAACAACTTTGATGATGTCC
>DATDOR010000729.1:0-7375 GCA_035293165.1 Anaerolineales bacterium
GTAGCGCTGATCCACCACCGGCTCGAAAATCTGCTCGTAGCTTTCAATAAATACACTGGCATCTTCCGGGGACGCGTAATCGAGAAAGACCTGGTAACTGTTATCGGGCGTTTCGGCGACGCGCACATAGTCAGGTTGCAGACCCCGGCTGACCAGCCCGGCATCTTTCAGCGCGGCGAGCAGGGTGCGGCCCACGTCCAACAAAATGGCATCCGGTGGTTGTTCGACCAGGAATTTGCGGGCGATGAGATAGGCGCTGCGGGTATTCATGACGAAAATGACCAACGTGCCCACAAACAAGATCGCCAACCCACACAGAAACAAATAATTCGCCGACGCCCCCTCCGAAAGCCCGCCCAAAAACACCCGCGCTGTAATCCCACACACGACCAAAAAACTGCTGATCACCGTCGCCAAAAACTGGCGCAGCATCCGTTTGAGTGTGTTGCAAATCGTGAACACCGTGCGGATTTTCAGGTCCTTTGTGTCCAACCGGGTGGCTTTGTAAATAAAATTACTGTAATCCTCGCCGATGCCCCACAGATCATACACCTGCTCGCGTCGCGGGATTTGGGCGACCATCCGGCGCGTGTACTTGTCGAAATTCGTGTGCTTCACCCCGCGTGTATACAACTCAAACGCCATCTCTGGGCTGACATGGTTAATGCCTTTGACGATTTGCCCGGCCAGTTCATTTCCCAATGGGTTCCGGGACAAGCTCTGGCCGGGTGGGGTTGCCATTGGCGAGTCGATTGCTGTCCCCGCCATCGCCTTCACATCCTGGAAGCGCTGCTCGGCAGGGGTGAGCGGCACAATGCCCCAATACCGTTCGTGGCGCTGGATGAACCGCACCAAATCCACGTCTCCGCGTTCAAACTTCTTCGCTACACAGACAACATCCCAGTTGTGCGCCACTTTGCGCGGCCATGCTGGGTCGAGCCGGATCGTCCGCCCGCGCAGCTGCTGGACGGAGGTGGACGTAGTAACGCTGGTCAGGTCAATGAGCGTGTTCAGCGAGAGCGAATCCCACCCTTCCCCAAAAATCCCCCGCGTCCCGACCAGACAGCGCGTGATCCCCTGCTCGAACGCTTCCGTCACCATTCGAACGTAAGTGCGCGACGACCAGTCTTTCCCTTCCCCGGTCACTTCATAGATTTGCGGGGAGTCGGTAGGTTTGTAGCGGCAGGTCGCGGTCAGGTGGCGAGATTGCAGCCAGGCGTTGAAACGTTCGAGCAACGCGTCGCCGTGATGGGCGTCCACGAGGAGCGATTTACCGGTGACGAGGATGGGTTCGAGGGCGTCGGTGTCCGGGTGTTCAACGAGATGGCGGAAGAGACGGATGGCGGAACCGGCATCCTGATCGAGCGGAAAGACTTCCTCGTTCGACAAAACCCCAGGGGTCTTTGGAGACCCCTGGGGTTTCGGGGTGCGGGCTAACTTTTGCACGCCGCTGCTCATCCGTTCGAAGTCGGTGACGACGACGGCACGGAGGGCAGTCCTCATCGCTTTCGCCTCCTCGGACAGGATGTGGGCGACGGCGTGGTCTTTGGATTCGGAGAAGGTGAGGACGAGGTCGCCGGGGGAGCGGGTCTGGCGCATTCCGCGTTCGGTGAGGGTGAGGCCAAAGGGAAGGAGGATGGATTTCAGGCATTTGAGGAGGGCGTGGTCGGCGGGATCAGGGCTGACCTGGAGGTGATCGAGGCCGTAGCGTTCGAGGAGCACCACCCAGTCGGGAAGTTCGAGGGGATCGCTGGCTTCGAGGGGGATCGGGAGGTCGCGCGGGATGGGGGAATTGATCCGGTGAAGGTAACGCAACCCGGCGAGGGCCAGGAGGGGTTGTCCGTTGAGGAATTCTGCCCAGGGGGTCTGCTGCCCCTGTTCGTTCCAGCGACCAAAGATCGTGTTTTCAATCCATTTTCTAAATTTTTGATCGGCGGCGAGTTCGGCGATGGCTTGTTCGAAGGCATCCTGGATGTGTTTGAGGTAGTTGGTTTCTTCACGGGTAGGTTCGGTGAAGTAGACGAGGTCGCGGTAGGGGGCGAGGTCGCCTTCTCTGACGACGGCGGGGGTCGGGACTTCGAAATCTACGTCGCCGAGGAGGGCAGCGTAGTTTTCGTATTCGAGGTCGTTGTCGGGGTCGGGGAGGGTAGCGGTGAGACCGACGACGATGGGGTTGGGAATCTGGCGGATGAGGTGGCGGAGGACGATGGCCCAGTAGTCGAGGAGGTGGTGGCACTCATCGAGGATGATGGTGCGGACGCCGTAGTCGAGGAGGGATTGGATGAGATTGTTGGCGTTGGGGTGGAGGAAACGGGAGATGTCTACGTCTTCCCGGCGAAGGAGGTCGCGCTTGACGCGGAGGTAGCGGTTGTTGCGTTCGCGAGTGTAGGCTCTGGGGTTGTTTTGGCGGATGGTTTCGATGCGGGCCAGGGCTTCCCCTTCGTCTTTTACCTGGCCTTCTTTGAGAAGGTCGTCCGCCCATCTTTGGAGGGCCATTTCGCGGACATAGGCTTGCGATTCTCCGGCGGTGGAGATGAGTTGGTAGGTGTAGATGTTGAGGGGGGCGAGCCGGGCGGGGTCGAGGCTGGCGTAGTCGTTGATTTTAATCGGGTTGTCGAGGAACATGCCGACTTTTTCGCGCCACTGGCCCTGGATGGTGGTAGTGGGAGCGAAGATGACGGCGGGCTGGCCGAACCGCGCCGCGAGTTCGATGCCGACGATGGTTTTGCCCGCGCCGGGTGGGGCGACGATGTGGTATTTGCGGTCGTCTTTGGGATTCTCCTTCGCGGCGTCCACCAGGGCGAGGATCATGCGCTGGTATTTGCGGAAGGAATGGTGGAAGTGGAGCATGGGAGCGGAGGGGAAAAGGGGAAGAGGAGCAGACGAGCAGCCGGGGTTGGATATTGGTGAGGGAAGAATTCTACTCGATGTTGGCAGTAAATTACTTCGTGGCCTTCGTGTTGAGAAAAATATATTGCTGCAAACAAACTTGACCGCTCTCCCCCCTCACGGTAGAATCACCCCACTTGCGCGGGAGTCGCCAAGTGGTAAGGCATCAGCCTTCCAAGCTGACATTCGCGGGTTCGAATCCCGTCTCCCGCTTTGAAGGGCCTGTAGCTCAGTGGCAGAGCGGACGGCTCATAACCGTTTGGTCGCAGGTTCGAACCCTGCCGGGCCCATGAAAGGCACGTACTTATGTGCGTGCTTTTTTATTTGGATGAATTAAAAAGAGCTACCCGATTACGCCCTGCCTGCTTGGCAATATACAAGGCTGTATCGGCCTGGGCCAATAAGGTGTCAATGCGATGGGCAGTTCCGTGATCCATTTCTGCTACCCCAATGCTGATCGTGATTGGGAGTTCTCCGGCATAGGTGTCAACCGGATTTGCATTGAAATGGGCCAATAGTCGTTCTGCCACCTGATAGGCCTGGGAAAGGTCTGTTTCGGGCATGATGATGGCAAATTCTTCGCCCCCATACCGGCCTAAGATATCCATGGAACGAATGTGTTCCCCAAAATATTGCGCCACCCTTTGCAAAACCCGATCACCAATCGCATGTCCATACATGTCATTGACCATTTTAAAGTGATCGACGTCAATCATCATTGCCGACAAACTGCGTTGGTAACGTAGGGCTTGTTTAAAAACGCGTTCACTCAGTTCAAACAGATGACGGCGGTTATAGATATTGGTGAGGGAGTCTATCGTAGCAAAGTGAATCAATTTTTCTTCAATTCGTTTGCGTTCAGATATATCCTCCTTCACTGCCACGTAATGAGTGGTATTCCCACTATCGTCCCGAATAGGAGCGATAGTCGCCGCCTCCCAGTATAGTTCCCCGTTCTTTTTGCGATTCATAAACTCGCCGCGCCAGATTTTCCCTTCAGCGATAGTTTTCCATAGGTCTTCATAGACGGCAAGGGGAGTCCGTCCAGATTTTTGAATGTTCGGGTTTTTTCCTATTACGTCCTCCCTTGTATATCCGGTGAGTCTGGTAAAAGCAGGGTTAACGTATTCGATTTGACCCGCCGTGTTCGTAATGATGACAGGATTTGGGCTTTGTTCCACCGCGTGGGAAAGTTTTCGAAGCTCAATTTCTATCTGTTTACGCGCATTAATTTCCTCTTCGAGTTGGATGTTCGTCTGTTCGTGTTGGGCCGTGCGCTGGCGTACGCGTTGCTCCAGATCTTCATTCAGAATGGCATTTTCGATTGCAATAGCTGCCTGTGCGGCAAAATACTGCAGGGGGAGCAGATCATCGTGGGTGAACAGTTGTTTTTCGGAACGGTTCTCGATATAAATCGCCCCCAGCAAGGTGCCTCGCGAGATCATCGGGACACACATCACCGAGCGTAATTGCAAGGCCTGGACACTCTTCGAAGTTTGAAACTCCGGGTCAAGAATAGCATCAGCGATGATGAGCGACTCCTGTTTTTGAATGACTTTTTCGAGAATCGTATGGCTGATTTGCCCATTCGGTTCCGGTAATTCCACCCCATATTTGTCTTGCCGGACGTGGAAGTTTAATGCCCCATCTTCATCTACGAGAATGAGATACCCATATTCTGCATGAAAGAGTTCCAAAGAAACCCGAACCGCAAATTTCAAGAGCGGATCAAGCGCCCGATTTTCAGCCATGCTCCGGCTGATTTCGAGTAATTTATGTAAGGTTTCCTGGTTAAGCGGCGCGCGTTCCATGATGGGATTACAATTTAAGTTTGGACAATTCTAACCGAAATTTAAACGATAGAGGGTGGTTTTCAAGAATCTTAAAGCATAGATTCACTTATTCGTTTTCTCTGAAAACAATGCCATCCACTCATCCAATTCTTCCTGACTCATTGTTTCTTGGGGTTTCCCCTTTTCGTCCGTAGACTCTCCACTTGTCTGTAATTCTTGGGCGAAGATGTTCGATGGAATTACCTTTGCACCAACCCCGCGCGCTTCGGCCTGCACCTGCCGGTCGGAACTGATCACTGTCCAGTTTTTCGCTCCCCGCCCCAGGCCGGATAGGCGTACACGTATCGCGGCATCTGCCGTACCCCCCGCGCGGACAAAGATGGCTTCAACGTTTCCATATTTCCGCGTGCCTGAGTAACCAGGCGGAGCATTGTCGAAGTAAACTTCCACCTTCTTCCCTGTGCGCTGGCAAAGACCCTGGAGAAGCTTGATCAAGGTAATTTCATCGTCTACATATTGCAGGTTTAAACCCGGAATTTTGGGGATCAGGTTGTGGCCGTCAATGAGGAAGGGCATGACAGGATTGTAACAAACAAACAGGCCCGGAACCATTTAAGTTTCGAGGCAAGTTATTCATGATGAAAAATTTCCCGTTTCGAGAAAACACAGGGTTTCTTTGATCACAGCCGGCATGACCCTGAGGTAGAAATGGCCATAAGGTAGGATAAGATGGGCGGCCATTCCGGCGACTTTCGTGCGCTCCACGCTGACGCGGCCATCGTTCGGGCCGGGAAAAATGAATGAGGCAAGGGGGTTGTCGGGCTGGCATCCTGCGATGATGCCCAATGGAAAGGAGACGGAGCCAAGACGGTTAGGGACACTATCCAGGGCGGTACTGAGCTGAGCACCCGCGTTCCCCGTAATGAGTCTCAGCCAGGAGGGTGGAATAGCATTAGCCCATTCGCTCCCCTGGTTCGGCGGGGCAAGCATGACCACGCGGTGGATTTGGATCGGAAAGTCACGAGCGAGCAGACGGACGATGATCCCGCCCGTTGAATGAGTGACAAAGTTCAGCGGTGGAGGCGGGTCACTGAGACAGGTTTGGATGTCTGCCCAAACATGCGCGGCAATGGTTTCGAGGGAGTACGCGCGGGAGGGGTAGTTGAGGTTGAAGGGTTGCCAGCCATGAGCGACCAAAGCGTGTTCCATTTTCCCCATCGAGCGATAGGTGAGGCCCAGGCCGTGGAGGAGGACAACAGTTTGGTTCAATTACGGAACGGCGTTCTTCTGAAAATTTTCGAACCAGGAGGATGGCGAAAGAACGCCGTCCCTGGGGTATCCGATCAATAATTCGTCGTCATGTCAATCATCCCCCTTTCGCGGGCGAGGTGATCACACTTACGAAAGACGTATACTCCCAGGATACCAAACACCACGGTCAGAGCAATTAAAATGCCGAGGAGCTGGCTGTTGCCCAACCCGGACAGGGTGGGGAAAGCTGCTGCTGCACTCCCGATCAGGGCACGGCGCACAAGTTCGAGCCAGTAGGTGAGCGGCATCGCGAATCCGACCGGCCTCAACCAGACCGGCAGAACTTCCAATGGAAAGATCGCCCCGCTGAACAGGTACAGCGCGCCCGCGACCGCTTCGCCGAGGAACCAGATGTGGTTGGCGATGAGGAGAGTCACACCTGCGAGGATCAGCCCCATCATCGCAAGCATGATCACGCCGATGAACAGGGCGAAGAGGAACAGCGGCCAGTTGACTTCGGCCAGGTTGAGCGGGACTTTGAGGAACAGCACGCCAAAGGTGACGGTGATGAAAACGGAGATGGAACCGGTAAGGAAGCGGGCGACGCCGCGCCCAAGCAGGTACATGGGGATGTTGAGCGGGGCGACGTAGATGTATTTCAGAGTGCGGTAGTGTTCCCGGTCGTCAATGACGGCCCAGGAGATGCCCGCCATGATCGCCCCGACGTATTGGTAGAACGCGTTGCCCAGGTAGATGTAAGGGAAGATGGGGGAGGCGTAATCACCACCAGTGATGACACTATACATAACGACGAGAATAGCTGCTGCCGACAAAGGTTTGATGACCGAGTAAATGGCAAAGATGAACGGATCGGCCCAGTTGGACTCGATCTGCCAGCCAAGCCACGCGGCGGTTTTGAAAGAGTGCCAGAGGTTGGGAGATTGGAGTGTTGAGGTTGGCGGTTGAGGATGGGTGGTGGTCATTTTGAAGTGTAGGTAGTGAAGCGTGAAATCTTACCTGTGTAACTTGTCTACTTTGTTTACCTGTTTACCTTCTACTTTCTGTTATCCTCCCCTCCCGAATCGCCAACCCTTCCATGTAGCGGAGTAAATACCTGGCGGCTGTTAGAAAAATCACACAGAGAGTAACGAGGACGCCGATTTCGATTGGAACACTGACAAAACCAAGCGAGGGGCCGGACTTAAAAACCAACTGGCGCATTGCATCCAAGCCCATTGTGAGGGGAATGATGGACGCGCCAGCGGCGATCCAGAAGTTGAAACTGCTGATGGGGAAGTAAAAGCCCGAAGCCAGGTACACTGGTTCCTGCGCCAGATTCGACCAGTGCCAGGCTTCCCGGCTGAGGAGCAGGTACACCGACGCGAACATCATTCCCATGCCGTATAGTGCGGTCATCGTGAGCATGAACACGGCAAACAACT
>DATDOR010000730.1:0-8033 GCA_035293165.1 Anaerolineales bacterium
TACACCCCCACGCACACCTTTTTTTCGGGTCATTTCTGTTCTGTACCTTTAATTTACTAGCCTATCACACCCAACTGCCGCCCGACCATTGCAAAAATTTCAAGCCCACAATCCAGATCATCCCGTTGGTGTGCGGCCGAAATCATCACCCGAATACGAGCCTTTCCACGGGGGACCGTAGGAAAACCGATTGCCATTGCAAACACACCCGCGTCAAACAGCTCGCGGCTGAATTGTTGTGCCAGCGGCGCCTCGCCAAGCATAACGGGGGTAATCGGTGTTGTACTCTGGCCGGTATCAAACCCCAGGCGCCGCATCTCACTCTTAAAGTAACTCGCATTTTCCCACAACTTGTCAACCAACTCAGTCGACTCTTCAAGTACATCCAATCCGGCCAAACACGCTGCAACATCGGGCACTGTCATTGCCGACGAAAAGAGAAACGGGCGGGCGCGTTGGTGCAACCATTCCACGATTTTTGCCTTTCCAGCCACACACCCACCAACCACTCCAAAAGCCTTAGAGAGCGTACCAACTTCCACATCTACTTTGCCGTGCAGATGAAAATGATCAACAATTCCACGTCCCCCGTGTCCCAGAACCCCTTCACCATGGGCATCGTCCACCATTAATATCGCATCGAATAGATTCGTGACTTCATAAATATTATCTAACGGGGCGACATCCCCATCCATGCTAAACACCCCATCTGTGATCACCAAACAACGCCGGTACTGATTCCGATTTTCTTTTAAGACCCGTTCCAAATCATCCACGTCACAATGCGCATACCTCAAAATCTTCGCCCCTGAAAGGCGGCAGCCATCAATAATACTGGCGTGATTGAGTTCGTCAGAAACGATAACATCTTCTTTCCCCACTAAAGCAGGAATCACAGCAAGGTTGGCGGTGAAACCCGACTGCAAACTGATCGCTGCTTCTACACCTTTGAACTTTGCCAGACGTTGGTCGAGTTGAACATGCAAAACCATCGTTCCGGCAATCGTCCGAACGGCTGCAGGGCCGATGCCATACTTATCAATTGCGTCTTTCGCCGCCTGCACTAAACGGGGATGGTTGGCTAATCCCAGGTAATTATTGGAGCAGAAATTAAGCGACTTTTTCCCGTCTACGATCAACCAGGCTCCTTGTGAGGAGCTAAGTGTGCGGATGCGGTTGTACAGACCCGCGTCCTGCAAACCTTGTAATTCCGCATTAATCCATTCAAGTGAATCAGACATGGGTTTACTCCTGAAGATAGTATTTTTTAACTCAGCCCAGGTAGAAAGCGAACGGATTCCCCAGGCTTTCGTTTTAGGGTTTAGGGTGAGTATGTCAGGAAAAGTATAGCATGAGTTATTCTGGTTAGTGGAATACAAAAACACAAAACTTTCCTCTATGTCTCTGCTGCGCCCTCACCCAAAAACAAAACATTGTCACTCTTTTTCACTTATGGTAAAATCGCCTGCGCTTAAGTTAAAGCAACTTAACAACCAAATTTAGGAGGGATGGCCGAGTGGTTTAAGGCGGCTGTCTTGAAAACAGCTGTGGGTTTACACCCACCGGGGGTTCGAATCCCTCTCCCTCCGCCAGAATACTCAAATATCTTGGGGAGGTGCCAGAGTGGTTGAATGGGACCGCCTGCTAAGCGGTTGTCGGGGCTTAAACCTCGACCGCGGGTTCGAATCCCGCCCTCCCCGCTAAAATTTCGAACTTTGAACCAGGAAATTCGAAATGAAAAGCCCTCGTAGCTCAGTGGATAGAGCACTTGCTTGCGGAGCAAGGGGTCGCGTGTTCGAGTCACGCCGAGGGCGCTGGTAAAGCAAAGAGAGCGAGTGAAGGTGCAAAACACCCACCCGCTCTTTTATTTTAAAACGCCATGCAATATGTCCCAATTATGATCATCGGAGCCGGGCCTGCGGGTTTGTCAACTGCCTTGCATCTGGTACAACACCATCCAGGCTGGAAAGACCGGCTGATCTTGCTTGAAAGAGCCGCCCACCCTCGCCACAAGCTTTGTGGTGGAGGAGTCACGCGTATGGGATTGGATATTCTTCGGGGGCTTGGGATGCCTGCCCCGCTTCCAGTTCCGCAGGTTTCCGTTGAGGATGTCCGGCTGGTGTATGACCAACGCGTGATTCATGTGCGAGGCAGACCTGAGTTCGTCATTTTTCATCGCCAGGAATTGGATGCATACCTGGCAAATGAAGCCCGGCAGCGGGGGCTGACTATTCTCGAAAATGAAACGGCCAAATCGTTTGAATGGCGGCCTGATGGGATAAAGGTGACGACAACAAAGGGTGAATATTTAGCCCAGGTAATTGTTGGCGCAGATGGCTCAAAAGGAATCACTCGCCGCCTGGTAGGGGGTCGTACCAATCCAAGCCGGGTGGCGCGCCTGCTCGAAGTCATTCATCCTGCCCCTGCCACTGCCCCCCAGTTCAAGGAGCGGTATGCGATTTTTGACTTTTCAAAAGTCCGGCAAGATTTACAGGGATATGCGTGGGATTTTCCGGCCCAGGTGAAAGGGAAGCCACACTTCAACCGGGGGATATATGACGCCCGGTTGTGGACACACCGCCCGAGAGCCAGGCTGCCTATCTTACTGGATAAAGCCCTCTCCGAAATGGGAACAGACCTCCAGCAGGTGAAAATTGAAGGTCATCCTATCCACTGCTTCACCCCGGACAATCATTTTTCTACACCGCGCGTGGTGCTCGTTGGGGATGCGGCCGGAGCAGACCCATTGTTTGGGGAGGGGATTGCGCCTGCGCTGGCGTATGGGCAGATCGCCGCCAGGGCAATTCACCGGGCGTTTGCGAAAAATGATTTTTCTTTTCAAGATTACTGGCAGAGAATATTTTTCTCCCAATTGGGGGGGTATTTACTCTTTCGTTGGTGGGTATCCTGGTGGGCATACCAATTGAGCGATCAGGCATGGTATATGCATCTTTTTTGGACCATTGCGGGTGGGCTGGCCGCGTTGAAACGGCGTTGAGACGGTTATGACAAAACCACAAATTCTTCTGACAAACGATGATGGCATTCTCTCTCCTGGTTTATGGGCGGCAGCAGAAAGTCTGTCCGAACTGGGATTTGTTCATGTCGTTGCTCCACGCGAGCAATCCACGGGGATGGGACGTAGCATGCCCAACACTTCGGATGGGATCATTGCTCCTCAAGAGGTAACGATTAAAGGCAAAACCTGGACGGTCTATGCAGTGGGGGGGACGCCCGCGCAGGCCGTTCAACATGGCATTTTGGAAGTATTGCCGACACGGCCTGATCTTGTTGTCTCGGGGATTAATTATGGCGAAAATTTAGGGACAGGGATCACCATTTCCGGGACCGTCGGCGCTGCAATGGAAGCGGCCTCACTGAATGTGCCCGGCCTGGCAGTTTCATTGGAGACGGATGCAGCACATCACCTTTCCTATTCAAATGAGGTGGATTTTTCTGCATCGGCGTATTTTACGGCCTATTTTGCCCGGATTATGCTGGAGCGCCAGTTGCCCCCTGATGTGGATGTTCTGAAAGTAGACTTGCCTGCGAACGCCACCACTGAGACAGAGTGGGTCATCACACGGCTATCCAGAAAACGCTATTTTGAACCCACCCCTCCCCAGCGCGGGGTGTGGTCCGAACCCGGTCGCCCTGGATACCGCCGCAGTGATGAGTTGGAGAACTTTGGGCCGGATACGGATGTGTACGCGGTTTTGGTGCGCCGGTTGGTTTCCGTTACACCTGTCAGTCTCGACATGACATCGCGCGTGGATTTGGGGCAGTTTCGCAGCCTGTTGCGTTAATTCCTTTGCAAGGTTGAAAGCATTTGAGCGTGAAGTGTAGCATTTGCCGCAATAATAGAAGGAACGGCGGTCAAATAATTCTTTTCCCCCTTAATATTTGTGACCAGTGCGCCAGCTTCTTCAGCGATCAACCCACCTGCTGCGACATCCCACGGACTCAGACGCAGTTCCCAAAAGCCATCGAACCGCCCAGCAGCCACGTAACACAAATCCAATGCTGCCGACCCCAGACGTCGGACACCTTGGGACCGGACGGAAAACCGGGCATAGTGGTCCAGGTTGTTTTCTTTGGCACTCCAGGTGTCATAAGGAAACCCTGTGACAAGCAAACTGTTTGCTAATTCCTCAGCCTGGGCAATGTGAATGGATTGTCCGTTTAGCCAGGCTCCTTTGCCCCGTTCCGCACTGAAACATTCATCTCGCATTGGGTCAAAAACAACGCCCAATCTTACCTGTCCATTTTTGGAATAAGCTATTGAGACAGAGAAAATTGGAATACCATGTGCGTAGTTAACTGTACCATCGAGAGGATCAATGTACCAACTATGTGTGTGATTATCTCCATGCTGGCCACTTTCTTCTGCAACGATTTCATGGTCTGGATACCGCAGGTGCAAGTGATCGAGGATGAATTTTTCAGACGCGTAATCTACCTCTGTGACGAGATCCGTCTGTGAGGTTTTGTGTTTAATGCGCTGCTGATTACCATAATTCGCACGCAAAATGACTCCGGCTTGCTGTGCCAGAATTTTCAGTTCTGATAATGCTGGATACAAAGTGATCTCCTGCTGGAACTACCCCTTTGGTTTATTGGATTGGTTTTCGGCCAGGATACGACGAATTTGATCGAGTTCGCGCTGGATGGAGTCCCGGTGTGATGTTTCCTCTTCTAGAATCTTTTGAAATGGAGGCTTTTGCTCTTCGGGTAAGGTTTCCAACAACCGCAAAGTGCGGGTGATCTGTTTTGCTTTTTGTTTGAGCTTCGTTTCTAACCTGTCTCGATACTCCAGATAAAATTCTTTGTCACTCATGGGTTCTGGGATGGGGGGTAAACCCTGGGTGAGGATCTCTGCTACCGTGAGCAAAAACTCATCCGTGTCTACTGGCTTTTCCAGGAAGCGCACAGCCCCTAGCCGAAGTGCAAATGCCCGGTCCTCAGGGGCAACATAGGTGGCAGAGATGAGGATAATAGGAATATCACGGGTTTCAGGATTTCCCCGAATACGTTGGCATAAATCAAACCCATCCATAACGGGCATCAATACGTCACTGATAATGAGCGCAGGTCGCTCTTGCGAAATTTTTTCTAAAGCATTCTCACCATTGTGTGCAGTGATGACAGGATACCCCTTAAATTTTAAAGTGTACTGGAGTAAATCCCGGATATTCGGAATGTCTTCAACAACGAGGATAGGGCCTTGAGGAATATTCATACCGGTATTTTATACGGTTTTACAGGGAAGGGCAAGAACATTTATTCTTGTTATGATTGATTTCTTCTTCCTTTTCTACCGTTCTCCTTTGCTTTCAGCAATGAGTTGCTCATAAAACAAAGTTAGAAAAGAATGTCGGTCCTCAGCAATACGCCTGGCCTCATCTGTGAATAATCGGTCTTTTACTTTACGAAGCTTGAATAAATATTCATGGTAGGAACTATGTGGCTCCCCAGGTTCTTTTTCACCCGTGAAAATGAAGCGTTCAGATGGTTCGGAAAATATCGGTTGGTTCGCCTGGACCGCATAAGCAATCGTGCGCGCAGCTCCAAACGCCCCTAAAACATCCAGCTTATCTGCATCAAACAATATTTTAGCTTCCAGTGATTGTGGGGCCTCGGTTGTACGGTAGCGATGTGCCCGAATACAATGGGTAACGGCCGCGATACGCGTTTCAGACCAGCCCTCTGCCTCCAAAACAGTATGAGCAAAAAAAGCCGAAGCCTCGTGATGATTGGCACGGCTTTGTTCATCGTTGGGTGCGCTACCCTCGGCATCATGCAATAAAGCTGCTGCCCGGACAATTTCGAGATCGGCCCCTTCTGCCCGAGCAAGTTGTTCTGCCATATGATAAACCCGGAGAACATGATTGAAACCATGAACAGGATCGTTGACAGAATACCATGATTGAGCTTGATGAATGCTTGGCATGTAAATTTCTCCAGAAAGACTGAAATTCATGGGTTTTAAGAGCTCCGCTCGATGACTGGAGCTCATATTCTCATTTGCTTGACGAATTTTCTTCACTGTGCTACATTATTGAATGAGGTTCGTCAGTAAATTAGGGTAAAATTGTTAGGATTTTAGCATAGAAGCAGGAGCCACTTTTGACCAAGTCACGCACACAACAATTGATTGAAACCTTGCGTAACCTGCAGGCATCGTCTCCAGACATTGAAGCTTCAGCAGTAGTGAGTGTAGATGGCTTGACAATTGCATCAGCCTTGCCACAAGGAATTGAAGAAGATCGTGTGTCAGCTATGTCAGCTGCCATGTTATCACTTGGCGAACGGATTGCTTCTGAACTCGGTAGGGGAATATTAGAGCAGGTCTACATTAAAGGGGAAAATGGTTATGTCATGTTAATGGCCGTTGGTGAAGAAGCTGTCCTTACCGTAATGGCTCGCCAACAGGCACGATTGGGCCTGATTTTATTGGACATGCGTCGGGCTGTTGAAGCACTCGAAAAACTAATTTAATATTCTGGTGGATCATCATGGAACCTATTCCTCCCAGTGGACTGTACTATCCTAATAAATTTGCCTTGATTACGCTGGACGCGTTTGAACAGGTCATGGGGAAAAATGGCCTTAACGCGATCCTCAACCTGGCGCATCTTTCGCATCTTATCGATAATTACCCGCCCGATAATCTTAACAAAGAATTCGATTTTGCTTATTACACGTCCATAAACGTCGCGCTAGAGGAAATGTACGGGCCACGCGGGGGTCGCGGTCTGGCTTTACGTGCTGGCCGCGCGCTTTTTGCTGATGCTCTCCGAAATTTTGGAGCTTTGGCAGGCGTTGGTGATCTGGCATTTAAAGTCTTACCCCTCCCTGCAAAACTCCGGATCGGTATTCCGGCGATGGCAAGAATCTTCACACAGGTCAGTGACCAAAAATCTACCGTTCAGGAAGAACCAAACGAAATCTTCTATACGATCCATAAGTGTCCAGTTTGTTGGAGTCGTACCGGCTTGGACAAGCCGGTTTGCTTTATTGCAACTGGATTATTACAAGAAGGACTAAGATGGGTTTCAGGGGGGAGCGAATTCCGTGTGAATGAATCGAAATGTGTCGCTATGGGCGATGAAGTTTGTGAATTTGTTATTCAGAAAACCCCTATTCGCTAACCAGGTTCACCGTGGCCGAAGAAAAGTATACCGTATTAATAGTGGAGGACGACCTGGACGTTGCGGATATGCTCAACGCGTATTTTCGTGTCCAGGGGTATGAAGTGCTAACAGTCAATTGGGGGGAAGATGGCATCCGTGCTTGTCAGACTTCACACCCCGATCTGATTATTTTAGACATTCGTCTGCCAGATATTGACGGCTATGAAGTAGCCCGCCAATTGCGTTCTAACCGGCGCACCGAAAATATCCCCATCATTTTCCTAACTGAAAAACGCGCTCGCGATGATCGTCTCAAGGGACTCGAATTAGGTGCGGATGATTACATTACCAAGCCGTTTGACATCCAGGAACTCCGCCTTCGTGTCCGCAACTCTCTCAAACGCGCGGCACAAGGAGCGCTCAATAACCCCATCACGAGTCTGGCTGAAGGGCCGCTGGTTGATGAACGGATGGCAGAGTGCCTTGATAATCATGACCCCTGGGCTGTGTTGGTAATTTCCATCGAGAATCTCGAAACCTTTCGCGAAAAATATGGTTTTATTGCCTCCGATGATGTTTTGCGTGCCGTTAGCTTAATGATCAGTAACTCTGTACGCGACCATGGCGCCCCTGGAGATTTTCTTGGTCACCTTAATGGGACCCAGTTCGTTGTCATTTCTCAACCCAGTCACCTGCCCAAACTTATGGAACACATTACATCTCGTTTGGATCAATCGCTGGATTATTTCTACCCGATAAAAGATCGTGAAATGCCAGAAAGATCCCCAGGGAAACGTCTCACAATTCGCATGGGACACTTAATTTCCAACGATGATATCCCTGCCGATATCGACGCGGTCAAAACGTTGCTCCTGCGTCAACTCGGCTGATAGCCCATTA